>JAQGKM010000412.1 GCA_028290125.1 Hyphomicrobiales bacterium
CGGCTTGGCGCGCGCGCGTTCGAGATCGTCAACGTGCAGCAGGATGAAACGGCGTCGGGCTTCATGGCCTGCGCCTGCCGGGAGATCGCGCCATGATGTCTTTTCACGAGGTGCGTTTCCCGATCGACATTTCGATGAACAGCCGCGGCGGTCCGCAGCGGACGACGGACATCGTCGTCACGGGCTCGGGCCGCGAGCAGCGCAACACGCGCTGGCTACATTCGCGTCGGCGTTATGACGCGGGCACTGGCGTCAAGACGCCGGCGGCCATCGCGCTGGTGCTGGCGTTCTTCGAGGAGCGGCGCGGGCGCCTGTATGGTTTCCGCTGGCGGGACCGCGCCGACGATCGCAGCTGTGCGCCGGGGCAGACGCCCGTCGCGACCGACCAGGCGCTCGGCGCCGGCGATGGTGTGACAAAAGAATTTCAGCTCGTGAAGACCTACGGCGCGGTCTTTGCGCCGTATCGACGCGAGATCCGCAAGCCGGTGGCCGACAGCGTGCGCGTCGCGGTGAACGGCGTGGCGAAAAGCGCCGGCGCAGACTTCGTGGTCGATGCGACGACAGGCGTCATCCATTTTCAGACCGCGCCCGCCATGGGCACGGCGGTCAGCGCCGGCTTCCTGTTCGACACACCGGTGCGCTTCGACACGGATTTTCTCGAGATCGATCATGCGGGCCTCGAGGCCGGACAGATTCCCAAAATCCCGCTCATCGAAATCCAACCTGGCTGAGGCGACATGCGCGCGATCCCCGACGACACACAGGCGCGTCTCGACGCCGAGGCCGCAACCTTCTGCCATTGCTGGAAGCTCGTGCGCCGCGATGGCGTCGCGCAGGGCTTCACCAACCACGACGCCGACCTGACGTTCAATGGCGTGCGCTATGAAGCGGACGCGGGGCTCGATGCGGCGAGGATGGATGCGCGGCTCGGCCTTGCGCCAGGCGCGATGGACGTGTCGGGCGCGCTGACTTCGGCGTCGCTCGACGAAACCGATCTCGCCAATGGCGTCTACGATGGCGCCAGCGTCGAGATCTGGCTTGTCGACTGGCGCGAACCGCAACACCGCATCCTGCTCGACGCCGCGACGCTGGGCGAGGTCACGCGCGGCGAACATGGCTTTCAGGCCGAGTTGCGCTCGCTCGCCCATCGGCTCGACGAAGAACGAGGCCGGCGCTTTCAGCGCGGCTGCGCGGCGGACCTCGGCGACGCCGCCTGTCGCATCGATCTCGCCGCGCCGGCATTTCGCTTCGTCACGCATGTGGACGCCGCGCCCTCGCTCTCGACCTGCGTCGCGCCGTCCAGCGGTTTTGCGGAGGGCTGGTTCACCGGCGGTGCGCTCCTCGCGCGAGATGGCGTCAACGCCGGCGCGCGCCTGGAGATCAAGTCGCATCGCTTGAGCGGCGGCCACAGCGTCTTCGTGTTCTGGACGCCGTCGGCGGCGCCTTTCGCGCCGGGCGACGCGATCGAGGTGACGGCCGGTTGCGACAAATCCTTTACGACCTGCGGGGCGAAGTTTGCGAACCGCGCCAACTTTCGGGGCTTTCCGCACATTCCCGGCAACGACGTGCTGATGCGCTACGCGAGCCAGACGGATGTCGGGCTCGACGGCGGGAGCCTGTTTCGATGACGCGCCGCGACGAGATCGTCGCCGCCGCGCGGTCGTGGATCGGCACACCCTACAGGCACCAGGCGTCGTTGCGCGGCGTCGGTTGCGATTGTCTGGGCCTCGTGCGCGGCGTCTGGCGCGATGTCGTCGGCGAAGAGCCGGAGGCGCCGCCGCCTTACACGCCCGACTGGGCGGAAGCCAATGCCGACGAGGCGCTTCTCGACGCGGCTTTGCGCTGGTTCACGCCCGTTGCGCCGGGTGCGCTCGCGGCGGGCGATCTTGTCGTCCTGCGCTGGCGTGACGGCTCGCCCGCCAAGCACCTGGGCATTGCGACTTCGCCGACGCGCATGATCCACGCGCATGACGGCGCCTGCGTCTGCGAAGTCCATATCGGCGCCGCATGGCGACGCCGCATCGCCGGCGTCTTCGCTTTTCCGGGCGTCTGAATTCTCTTTTCACTTTCGGAGGCGCCATGGCGCAGCTGCTCATCAACACAGCTCTCGGCGCCATGGGCGGCTCGACGGGCGGTCCGCTCGGAAGTCTCGCGGTCGAGCTTGGCGCGGCTGCGGCCAAGGGAACGCTGTTTTCAGATCCCCGCGTCGTCGAAGGGCCGCGGCTCGCCAGCATGAACCTGCTCGCCTCGACGGAGGGCGCGCCGATCCCGCGCGTTTATGGGCGCGTGCGCATCGGCGGCCAGCTGATCTGGGCGACGCGCTTCATCGAAACCGCGACCACGGTGCGCGAAGGCGCGAACGGCGGCAAATCCGTCGGCAGCCTGACGCAAGCCGTTGGCGGCGGTTCTTCGACCGACACGACGACTTACACCTACGCGGCGAATTTCGCCGTCGGTCTGTGCGAAGGCGAGATCGCTCTCGTGCGCAGGATCTGGGCCGACGGCAAGGAGATCGACCGCACGACCTTCACGCACCGCGTCCATCGTGGCGGCGCCGATCAGGAATGCGATCCGCTGATCGTCGCCAAGGAAGGCGCCGACGCCGCGCCCGCCTATCGCGGCCTGGCCTATATCGTGTTTGAAGCCTTTCCGCTCGCCGACTACGGCAATCGCATTCCGCAGCTCACCTTCGAGATCGTCAAGCCGGTGCATGGCCTGTGCGATATGGTGCGCGCCGTCGATCTGATTCCGGGCTCGTCGGAATACGCCTATTCCGTGCCGGCGCTCATGCAGAGCAGCAACGGCATTTCCGTGTCGGAGAACCGCCATCAGCTTTCGGGCGCGAGCGACTGGACGCTGTCGCTCGATGCGTTGCAGGCGCTGTGTCCCAATCTGAAGCGCGTGGCGCTCGTCGTGTCGTGGTTCGGCGACGACATGCGCGCGGGCGCCTGCAAGATCACGCCGCGCGTCGAGACGCGCGTCAAGCCGATCAGCGGTCAGGCCTGGTCCTGCGCGGGCTTCTCGCGCGACAGCGCGCCGCTGGTGTCGCAGATCGACGGCAAGCCGGCGCTCGGCGGCACGCCATCCGACGACAGCCTGCGCAGCGCGCTGGCGGACCTTCGCGCGCGTGGATTATCGGTGCTGTTCTATCCTTTTGTCATGATGGACGTGCCGTTCGGCAACGTTCTGCCCGATCCGCAGACCGGTCTTGCCGGACAGAAGCCCTTCGGCTGGCGCGGCGAGATACTCCCTGCTGCCAGCGACGGCGGTGCCGACATCGCGGCCTTCTTTGCCGACGACAATTACCGCCGCTTCATCCTGTATTACGCGCAGGTCTGCGCGCAGGCCGGCGGCGTCGAGGCCTTTCTCGTCGGCTCCGAACTGCGCGGTCTGACGCGCGCGCGGGGCGCGAACGGCGCCTTTCCGGCCGTTGCGGCGCTGGCCCGACTTGCGGCGGATGTCAAAGCCGTACTCGGGACGGCGACCAAGGTTTCGTACGGCGCCGACTGGACCGAATACGGCGCTCTGGCGCAAGACAATGGCGCGTCCTTGCGCTTTCCGCTTGACGATCTGTGGGCGGCGCCCGCAATCGATTTCATCGGCATCGACGCCTATTTCCCGCTCGCCGACTGGCGCCCGGGCGACGATCATCTCGATGCGCTGCACGCGCGGTCCATGCATGATCGCGACGCGCTGCGCGCCGGCCTCGGCGGCGGCGAGGATTTCGACTGGTATTATGCGAACGATGCGGCGCGCGACGCGCAGACGCGCACGCCGATCTCCGATGGCGCCTGCGGCAAGCCCTGGGTGTTTCGCGCCAAGGATCTGGTCAACTGGTGGTCCCAGCCGCATGTCGAACGCGACAATGGCGCCGAGACGCGAACCACAAGCTGGGTTCCGCAATCGAAGCCGATCTGGTTCATCGAGTTCGGATGCCCGGCGGTCGACGCCGGCGTGAATGCGCCCAATGTCTTTCCGGACGCCAAGCTCGCGACGCAGAACCTGCCGCCTTACTCGTCGGGCGCGCGCGACGATCTCATGCAGATCCGCGCGATCGAAGCCTTCATCTCGCGCTTCGATCCGCGTTGCTCAGGGTTCGAGAACGCCTTCAATCCGGTGGCGCCCAACGGGATGCGCATGGTCGATCCCGACCACATCTACATCTGGGCCTACGACGCGCGGCCATTCCCGGCCTTTCCGATGATGTCGGCTGTCTGGAGCGACGCGACGAGCTGGGACACGGGACACTGGCTCAACGGTCGGCTCGAATGCGCGCCGCTCGACCGACTCGTGACCGAAATCGTCACCGACATGGCGGGCCTGTCGATCCAGCTGCCGCCGCTCGATTCCGTGATCGACGGTTATGTGATCGACCGGCCGCTGTCGGCGCGCGGCGTGATCGAACCGCTGGCCGCCCTGTGTGGTTTCGACGCCATCGTCTCGGGCGGCGCCGTGCGCTTTGCGGAGCGGCGACACGGCAAGCCTGTGCGCCTGACGGTCGATGATCTCGTCGCCTTGCCCGATGGCGCGCTGGTGCGCAGCGCGCGCATGGACGACAGCCGG
>JAQGKM010000437.1 GCA_028290125.1 Hyphomicrobiales bacterium
TCGGCGCTCGCGGGCGCGCACATCGCGAAGAGTCCTGTCGGCCTCTTGCTGACGACGAGGTCGGCATTGCCACGGCCGACATAGATGTGGCCGGGCGCAATCGACATGGCGCGGTCCACTTCGACGACGCGCATGGGGCAGAATGTGTCGAGCCGTCGCGCCAGCGCTGCAGTGAAGCCGACGGGCATGTGCTGCGCGACGAGAACCGCCCAGGGGAAGTGATCCGGCAAGGGCGCGAGCAAGGCATCGAGCGCTGGCGGACCGCCGGTCGAGCAGCCCACGAGGACAAGGCCGAAGTCGTCGCCGGTCGCGGGCTTCGTTCGCTTCGTCGCCAGCACTGGTGGCGCGGGGCGGCCAACGCCCAGCCGCACGCGCTCCGTCAAACGCCGCGCACGCAGCACGCGCGACTTCGCCGCGTTGCGGACGACGTCGATCAGCAGCGGCCCGAAGGTATCGAGTTCGAGCGACAGCGCGCCGGCGGGCTTGGGCACGAAATCCACAGCGCCGAGCGACAACGCGGTCAACGTTTCATCTGCGCCGTCGCGCGTCAGCGACGACAGCATCACGACGGGGCAGGGGCGCTCCAGCATGATGCGGTCGAGACAGGCGAGCCCGTCCATCTTGGGCATATGGACGTCGAGCGTCACGACATCGGGCTTGAACTCGTGCAGGATCGCCAGAGCCTCGACGCCGTCGCGGGCGACGCGCAACTCGAACTCCGGCTCCGGGCCAAAGATGTCGGCGAGAAGCCGGCGCATCAGGGGCGAGTCGTCGACGATGAGCAACCGGATCACGTAGCCGCCAAGTTCAGGTCCTTCCACGATTCATGCGCCAGCATGTCTCGCTCGGCGCGGTTCAGCAGTTCGCGCGGATCGACCATCAAGATCATGCGGCCCTCCACGTCCAGCATCGCAACGCGATCGAACGTCTGGAGATCCACGCTTGCGAGCGATGGCGCCGCGCGCATCCGCGACGCCGGGACGCTGAGGATTTCGCGCACGTCATCGACGATGAACCCCGCCACAAGCGCGTCGATCTGCGTGACGATGACGCGCTTGCGGCTCGCTGCGGCCTTGTCGTCCCCTGCGGCAAGTCCGAAGCGCGCGCCCTGGTCGATCAGCGGCACGATGCGCCCGCGCAGATTCATCACGCCGATGACGAAGTCCGGCGCCCGAGGCACGCGCGTGACATTCTCGGGCAGCCGCGTTATCTCGTCGACGGCGGCGATCGGCAGGCCATATTCCTCGTGACCCAGGCGGAACACGACGATCTGCTCGGAGTGCTCGTCGGAGGTTTGCGTCGGCATGGGCTTGGCCTCCTCGGCGGTGCGGGCAAGCTCGTTGGCGATGTCCGGATCGGCGAACAGGCGCTCCGGCGACAGGATCGAGACGAGGCGGCCATCGACGCCGCGGTGAATGGCGGCGATGCGGGCTTCGCCGCCGCCGCGATTGAGAATCGCCGGCACGGGCGCCAGCGCCTCCTCGCGCGCGCGCTGCACGGATGTCAGGCGATCGACGACGAGGCCGATGCGCGCCTGCCCGAGCCGCGCGACGATGACGTGTTGCGCATCATCCGCATCCTTCGGCAGGCCAAGGAGCGCACGCAGCGAGAGCAGCGGCAGCAGCGCGCCGCGGATCTGAATGACGCCGAGATCGCCCGCGCGCGCATGCGGCAGGCGCGTCGCAGCGTCAGGCGCCGCGAGCACTTCATCGACATGCGTCAACGGGAAGGCGAAGCTCTGGCCAGCAAGGTCAAAGCCGAGCAGCGCCATGCCCTGTTCGACCGTACGCTTTTCGGCGACGGAAGCGGTCGCGCGGGAGACGCGGCCGGTGCGCAGGCTCGCCTGCAACTGGCCACGCGCCAATGCTTCGAGATCGAGCGGACGTACGATGTCGGCAGATTCATCTTCCGCGCGAAGCGTCTCGACCTCGTCGACGCCGAGGCCCATGGCGGCGCCTGCAAGAACGATCACGAAGGGTTTGGGCGCATCGGTCGCGTCCGGCAGGTCGAGCAGGCGCGCGAGCGAAAACACCGGCAGCACCGCGCCGCGCAGGCTGGTGACGCCCGCGAGCGCGGCCGGCGCGTTGGGCACGCGCATCAGGCTCGGCGCGCGCAGGACTTCGGCGGCGTCGTGCGCCCCCAAACTGAAGCGTGCGTTCCCGACGCGAAGCGACAGGAGCAGGCCGTGCGCATCCCCGACGGGCGGCAAGGTCAAGCCGTTTCGTTCTGGAGAACTTCGGCCAGCGAAGCGATGTCCTCGATAGCCGCCGCGAGATCCTCGGCGCCGCGCGCCTGCTGCTCGGCGGCCGTTGCAGCCTGTCCCACGGCGGAGCTGGTTTCCTGCGCCGCTGCTGCCGCCTGCATCGTGCCGGCCGAGACATCCTCCGCCGCGATCAGCGCAGCGGCGGCCGAGTTGGATGTCTCGACGATGTCGTCCATCACCCGCACCATCAGTTCAGCGATCTCGCCGAGCCGCGCGTCGAGCGCGCGGTTGAGTTCGATTTCCGATTGCAGCGCCGCCACGATGATGTCGACGTCGCGTCGCGCGGCGCCGATCTGGCGGCGGATGGCGCCGATCAATTCCTTCACGCGCTCGGCGTTGGACGAGGCCGTGCGCGACAGGGTGCGGATGTCGCCCGACACGACCGCAAAGCCGCCGCCGGCGTCGCCCGCGCGCGCGGCTTCGACCGATCCCGTGACAGCGAGCATCGTCGTCTGGACGGCGATCAACGCGATCGCGTCGACGATGCGGTCGATGCGGCTGGCTGAATCTTCGAGCGGCTCGAATTGCGCGAGGATGCGCCCCGTTTCGTTGAACGCCGTTGCGACGCCTTCCGTCAAACGCCGAATGGCCTCTCGGTTACGGTCGAAGCGCGTGCGGGCGCCTTCGACTTCAGCGACCGCCGAGCGTGCGGTTTCGCCGATGCGCTGCGAGATCGTTTCGATCTGCTTCATCGCCGCGCTGGCCTGATGGGTCGCAGAGGCCTGTGCGTCGGCGCCACGGCTGATCTGGCCGATGGCGGTGCGGATCTCGCCCGACGCTGCCGAAAGTTCCTGGATCGTCGCCGACATCTCTTCGGCGGCGGCGCTCATTTCCTCGATGGCTGCAAGTTCGCGCCGGCCGGACCCGAAACGCGCGGCGAGTTCGGCGAGCGTCTCGACGGCGCGGCGGCTCTGGTCGAGCGCCACGCTTTGTTGCTGCACGGAGCGTTGCGCCTGTGCGGCGGCGGCGGCCTGCTCTTCGGCCGCACTGGCGATGGATTGCGCGCCTTGCTGCGCCTCGCGCGTCGCGGTCGACACCTGCTCGGCGGCTTTCAGCACGTCGTCGCTGGTCTGCAGCAGAGACGACAGAAGCGCCCGGATGTCGGCGAGGTCGGTCGAGACCGTCGCCGCGGCGGAAGCCTCCTGTGCGCCCAGCGCTGCGCTGGAACGGATCTTTTCAACGACGGATTGCACGTCGGCGCCGATGCGCGCCGCAAGGTCCTGCACGTCGCGGGACTTTTGTTCGGATTCTTCGGCGAGGAAACGGACCTGGTCGGCGACGACCGCGAATCCCCGGCCGGTTTCGCCGGCGCGCGCCGCCTCGATGGCGGCGTTGAGCGCGAGCAGCGTGGTCTGGTCGGCGACATCGGCGACGCCGCGGCTGATCTCGCCGACGTTGGAGGCCTGCGTGCGCAGGTTCGCGATGGTCTCCGTCGCGGCGATCTGGCGCTGCGAGTTCGCGTTGACGTTCGCAATGGTGGTCTCGACCGAGCGTGCGGCGTCGCTCAGCGATGATTGCGTGGTCTCGGTGCGGCCGCGTGCGGCAAGCGCCCGGTCGCGCGCCTGTGCGAATGTCCGCGACAGGGATGTGATGGCGCCGAGCGACGCGTCGGAACTGCGCGCGGCTTCATCTGCGGCTGCGGCGATCTGTTCGAGCGACCTCCGCAATTCCTCGGCGGCGCTGGCGGCTTCCGTGACGCCGCTCGCCAGTTCGTGCGTGGCGGCGCCGATGCGCTCTGCTGCAGTCGTCAAACGTTTCTGCTTTTGCGCCGGCGCCGTGCGGCGCTCATCGGCCTGCGGCGACAGGGCGACGCCTGCGCTCGCGCGCGCCTTGCTGCCGGTCGCAGCAGTCTTGCTGCCGATCGCGTTCTTCTTGACCAATGCCATGGGTGATCCGCAGCCTGCACCGGGCGCGCGCCCCAGCTCTGGCTCTGCCGAATGCTCTGCATATTGCGCAGGCGAAATCTACGTGCGCACTGGTCAAGCTACAAGCATGTATCGAAAAGAAAACAGAAATTCCGCGCCGATCCGAGACTGGCAGGCGGTCTTTTGTCACGCTTAAGGCGTCAGCGGCTGCGGTAGTAAACGCGCTGCTCCCCGCGCAGCCCGGCGCTGATCCGCACGGGTGTGCGCGCGTGCTGGGCCAGAAAATTTGTCGTGTCGAGCTGCAGGAGATCGTAACCGAGCTCCTCGAATGCCGCGCGCAAGCGTTCGCGTTCCTGCGCGAAGGAGGGCCGATCCCACATCTCGAAGATGATCGGCGGAAAGCCATGCTGGCGCAGGAAGACGCGGCCGCCCACCAGAACCTGACGCTCGTGTCCTTCGACGTCCATCTTGATCAGCGACACACGGCGCGGCGTGCTGAGGTCGTCGAGTTTCTGCATCGGCACCGGGTAGGTCTGTCGCGAGATCGAGCCAAGCGTCGCCCTGAGACGAAATTCCGGCGACAGCGAAAAGGCGCCGATGTTGGGATTGCTCGCATAGTCCATTTCGGGAATTTGCACGTCGCCTGAAACGTCGCCCAGGGCCGCGTGAAAGGCATGAACATTGTCGAGGCTGTTGAGGAAGATGTTGCCGCACAATTGGTAGTAGATGATGCGTTGTGGCTCGAACGCGAAGATCGCGCCGCCGCTCTGTTGAATGGCCTTGGCCAGCGGGATCGCGTAGGCGCCGAGGTTCGCGCCGATGTCGAGGACCAGCGGGCTCTCGCCGCCGCGCAGGAGCAGCTCGCTCATGCTGACGAGAAACGGCTCCCACTCGCCGCTCGTGCGCAGGTGAGCGGTAATGTAGTCGTTGGTGCGAAACAGAAGAAATGAGCCCTGTTTGCAATGGACCGCATCGACAGCCGGCAACATCGAAAAAAATCCAGAATGAAAAAGCGAATCGGACGCGCAAACGGCGTTCCTCAAACCTGATCAGGGTTCGGGTCGAACGCGGCCATTGTCAAGATCGCCTCGGCCGGCAGGCGGCTTGATCTGCCGGGGTCCGCCCTGCAAGATCGCTGCGACTCATTTTCATTGTTTTTTGACGCGACAGATGGCGATGCGCCGGATCATCTACCTCAACCCGTTTTCGGCGACCAACATCACGGGCGGCATCAAGACCGCGCACCGTCAGGTCGAGCTGCTGTGCGAGCTCGGTTACAGCGCCTTCGTCTGGCAGCCGGCCGGCGACGCCGCGTGGATGACGTCGAAGGCGCCGCTGGTGCGCCGTCTCGCGCCGGGCGATATCCGGCCGGAGGACGTGCTCATCTTTCCGGAGGTGCTGCATGTCGAGGGTCTCCATCCGTTCATGGCGCTCCGCAACGGCTGCCTGAAGCTGCTGTTCTGCCAGAACCAGTTCTACGCCTTCAACGACCTGGTGCCGCGACAGAGCTACGAAGGTCTCGGGTTTGATGGTGTTTTCTGCTGCAGCGTCGCGAGCCGCGACTTCCTGCGGCAGGTGCTCCATGTGAAGGACCCGGCGATCATCCCGTGCTTCGTCGATCCGCTGCGTTTCCGTCCGCATCCCAAGAAGCTTCAGGTGCTCGCCATCGCGAGCAAGCTGCAGGACAAGGCCTATTTCATCGCGCAATGCCTGCGGGCGAAGCATCGCGACGTGCAGGATGTCCCGCTGGTCTTCGTGCGCGACAAGAGCGAGGACGAGGTCGCCCGGCTGATGGGCGAATCCGCCGTTCTTCTCGCCTTGGGGAATCGCGAGTCGTTCGGGCTCGTGGCGCTCGAGGCCATGGCGGCCGGGTGTCTCGTCGTGGGCTTTCATGGCTACGGCGGTCTCGAATACGCCGATCGCGACAATGGCCTCTGGTTCTGGGCCGATCAGGAGGAGGCGGTCGCCGACGCGCTGTATCGGCTCATCGTCGGTGCGCGCAATGGAGAGGTCTGGACCCGGGCGATGACGGCCGCCGCTTCCGCAACGGCGGAGCGCTACAACCGTGCGCGCACGCGCGACGCCTTGCTGGGCTACTTCTCCGCACTCGGCGTGCGTCCGGGCGCGTGACGTCAGCTTTTGTCGTGCGCGTGTGAAACGAAAACGGAGCTGCACGGTTGCAACCGCTTCTGACGCCAGGAGCGACCATGACGAGCCCGACCAGTAAACACGATTCCGCGCCGGGCAATGTCGGCAATCTGGTGCGCGTGGCGCTCGGCTTTGCCGGATTGTTCCTCGCGCAGCGCGCCATGGGTGGACCCGTGGCCGCCAGGACTGTGCGAACGGCAAGGCAGGTCGAGCCGCGGAAAGGCGACGCGCCCGCTGTCAGCGGTCAGGATCCGGACAAGCCGCAAAGCAAGGCCGGTCAAGGCGCGGATACGCCCAGCGAGATTTCCAAGCGCGGCTGGAAGGAAATCCTCTGGCGCGTCTACGCGCAGGTTGATGACGATCGCGTGCTGGCGGTGGCGGCCGGCGTGACCTTCTATTCCCTGCTGGCGATCTTCCCGGCGATCACCGCGCTGGTGTCCGTCTATGGCCTGTTTGCGGATCCGGTCAGCATTCAGAACCATCTGCAGACCGTGAGCGCCTTCATGCCCGGCGGCGCCATCGACATCATCGGCGAGCAGGTGCAGCGCATCGCGAGCGAAAAGGCGGGGCTGGGTTTTGCTTTCGTGCTCGGCCTCGGCACGTCGATCTGGAGCGCGAACGCCGGCATGAAAGCCTTGTTCGATGCTCTCAACGTCGCCTATGGCGAAAAGGAAACGCGCGGCTTCTTCAAGCTCAATCTGACGTCTCTGGCCTTCACCGCCGGCATGCTGCTGTTCGCCGTGATCGCGTTGACGGCGGCCGTCGGCGTGCCGATCGTGCTCGCGTGGTTGCCGCTCGGCGAAACGCTGGCGGCGGCGCTGCAGTGGCTGCGCTGGCCGTTGATGCTCGTGCTGCTCGGCCTCGCGCTCGCGATGCTGTATCGCTTCGGCCCCACGCGCAAGAAACCGCGCTGGCGCTGGCTCACGGTGGGCAGCGGCTTCGCCAGCATCGCGTGGATCGTGGCTTCGGCAGCCTTCTCGTATTACGCGGCGAACTTTGGCAGTTACAACAAGACCTACGGCACGCTCGGCGCCGCGATCGGCCTGATGACGTGGATCTGGATCTCGGTGATCGTCGTCATGATCGGCGCCGAGATCAATTCGGAGGTCGAGGCGCAGGCCGAGGGCGAGTCGCGCGAAGGCGAGGCGACGCGCTGATTTCACGTCGCGGCCATGCTAGAAGGGCAGGGGAGACGCCGCGATGACCGACACGCCAATCGAAGCCTACCACGCGCATGTCTATTACGAGCCGGCCACGCGCGGGCAAGCCGAGCAGTTGCGCGCGCAGATGGAGCAGCTGTTCCCGACATGCCTCTATGGGCGGTGGCACGACAGACCCGTTGGGCCCCATCCCTCGGCCATGTTTCAGGTGGCGTTCGAGCCGGAGCTTTTCGCGCGGCTCGTTCCGTGGCTTATGCTCAACCATGGCGATCTGACGATTTTCCTGCATCCCGAGACAGGCGACAATCTCGCCGACCATGAGCGTCACGCGGTGTGGATCGGCGCCAGCCAGACATTGAAGCTCGATCAGTTTCGCCGCTGAAAGGAACAAGAAGAATGGCCAAGGAACAGATCAGCCCCGAGACCATGGCGCTGCTGCGCATCAACGGGCTCGTCATGGACGGGCTCATCAAGTCGGGCGCGGTCGAGGCGAAATGGTTCATCGACAACCTCGACCGCCTGGCGCGCGAGGAACAGCACGGCCTCACACGCGCGATCATCGCCGGCATGGCGGATGCGTATCGCAAGGCGCATGTGCCGGAGTAGGGGACGCCGTCATGGCGAGCGGAGCGAAGCAATCCAGAAGCAACGCGTGACCCCTCCGTCCTTGCGCGGTTGGAGCAGTGCTGCTCGCGGTCTTGCGTGCGTGACTGGATTGCTTCGCTCCGCTCGCAATGACGGGCGAGTTCACCCCAGCTGCAATTCCGGCAGGATCTTCGCGCCGAACTCCTCCAGCCCGTCGTGCATGGGCCAGAAGTGCAGCATGAAGAGGCCAATGCCCATCGCCTCGTAGCGCTTCATGCGCTCCACGATGGTCTTTGGCGTGCCGACGAGATTGGCGCCGACGCCCGACACGCCGACCGGCGACTGCGCGGCCACGCGCATGTGCTCGTCGGCCTTGGCCTGCGCTTCCTCTTCCGTCTCGCCGATGATGACGATGGCGTTGATGCCATATTGCATCTTGCGCCCGAGCGCCCGGACGCGGCTCTCCATCTGGCCGACTTCGTCATCGATGCGCTTCAGGCTCTGCTCGTAATTGGCGCGGTCCTTGTCGTAATTGACGAACCAGCATTCGCATTCCTGCGCGACGACGTTCATGCCCTCGTCGGCGCGGCTGGCGGCGTAGAAGGGCGGATGCGGTGCGCGCACGGAGCGTGTCGGCATTTTCACGCCGTCGAGATGGTAGAAGTCGCCGTCGAAAGTGACGGCCTCTTCGGTCCACAGGCGCTTCATCACCTGGATGAATTCCTGCATCTGCTTGTAGCGGCCGCCGTCGGACTCGATCCACTTGCCATACATGGTGTGTTCTTGCGGGCGCGTGCCGTTGACGATGTTGACGCAGAAGCGCCCGCCGCTGACGCGATCGAGCGAGGCGCCGAGCTTGGCCATGATGCGCGGATCGGCGATGCCCGGATGCACGGCGGCCATGATCTCCATCTTGCGCACCACCGGCGCCAGCGCGGCGGCGTAGATCCACGAGTCGAGATCCGGGCCGAACCAGCGCTGCGCGATCAGCGTGATGTCGAAGCCGAGTTCCTCGGCGCGGTTGAGCACCTTCACGGCATATTCGAACGAGGCGTCCGGCC
>JAQGKM010000388.1 GCA_028290125.1 Hyphomicrobiales bacterium
GGCATAGACCGCGCACTCCAATTTGTGAGGCGGGCCCGTCCCCGCCGCAACCAGCGTCCGGGGACACACATGAAAGTCCGTAACTCCTTGAAGTCTCTGCGTGGTCGTCATCGCGACAACCAGATCGTGCGCCGCAAGGGCCGCGTTTACATCATCAACAAGACCCAGAAGCGCTTCAAGGCTCGTCAGGGCTGAAGCCAGCTTCGCTGGATCTTGCAAAAAGCCCCGGCTGGTCCGGGGCTTTTTTGTTATGGTCCGCAGCGTAACGGCCGCCGTATCCCTCCGAGCTTCGTCTGAGCAGGGGGAAGACATGCCTTACGTTTCCATCACCGGGCTGACGCTCCGAGGCCGCCGCCATGTTGTTCGGTTCTGGTGGCACGCCATCCGGTCGATGATCCAGGCGAAACGGGCACAAGGCATTCGCAGCGCCGACCAACGACTCATCGCCGGCGTCCATCACACTGTGACCGTCTGGGACGATGAAGCGGCGATGCGCGCCTATCTGCGCAGCGGCCCTCACCTGCAGGCGATGCGCGCCTTCCGGCAGATCGCGACAGGCAAAACGATCGGATTCGTCGCTGAAGCCGCGCCGTCGTGGGACGAGGTCCACGAAATCTGGGTCACGCGGGGACGCGAGGTCTGATCATGGCCTTCCGATCAAATCGCCGTGCAGCGCTTTGACGGACCGCCGAGACCGCCCTAGTCTTCTTGCATGCGCGCTCGCCTGACCCTCGTCTCGACTGCGGCCCTTCTGCTGGGGATCGTCGCCGCTGGCCTGTCGGGAGCCGGACTGGCCGATACGCCGCCACGCGCACCCGACCAGAAGAACGCCGCCCGTGCGTCCGACGCGAAGCCCGGCGACAGCAAGCCCGATCAGCAGGCGCAAGCCGCGCAACCCGCCGGCCGCCAGAAGATCCTCGACGACCTCTTCGATCGCTTGAGCAAGACCAGCGACGCGGCTGAGTCGCAGGGCATCGCCGGCGCTATCCAGCGCGTCTGGATGCGCTCGGGCTCCGACACCGCCGACATCGTCATGGACCGCGCCGGCACGCTGATCCGCCAGAAGGACTGGAAGCTCGCCGAGGACATGCTGAGCCGCCTCGTCGACATCGAGCCGCAATGGGCCGAGGCGTGGAATCGCCGCGCGACGGTGCGCTTCTTCCAGCAGGACACATCCGGCGCGATGGAAGACCTCGCGCACGTGCTTCAACTCGAGCCGCGCCACTTCACCGCGCTGGTCGGACTCGGCGCCATTCTGGAGCGCAGCGAGAAGAATGCCCAGGCGCTCCGCGTCTTCCGCCGCGTGCTCGAGATCAATCCGCAGCTCGACGAAATCCGCAAGAAGGTCGAAAAACTCTCGATCGACGTCGAGGGCCGCGAGATTTGAGAATCGTGCTGGTCGTCGTCGCGCTTGTCATCCTCGTTGTCTGCGCCGGAGCCTTCGCGTTCACGCAATGGCAGGTCGCGCGCATCGAGGCGAAATATCCGCCGCGGGGCTCCTTCGTCGAGGCGAACGGCGTGCGTCTCCATTACACGCAGATGCAGCCGGAAGGTCGGCCGCGCGCCGATGTGCTGTTGCTGCACGGCGCGAGCGGCAACCAGGCCGATGTCATGCTGGCGCTGGGCCCCGGCCTCGCCGCAAAGGGCTATCGCGTCTTCGCCTTCGACAGGCCCGGCCACGGCTGGAGCCAGCGACCTGCGGGCGATGAGCAACCGACGCCGGCCGAGCAGGTCACGCTGATCCGCGCCGCCCTGTCGCAACTCGGCGTCACGCGCGCCATCGTCATGGGGCATTCGCTCGCAGGCGCGCTCGCAGCCAATTTCGCCATCGACCAGAAGGATTTTACGCAAGGCCTCGTGCTTGTCGCGCCGGTCACGCATCCATGGCCGGGCGGCGTGACGTGGTATTACGAATGGACTTCGCGTCCGTGGGCGGGCCGCGTCTTCGCCAACCTGCTGGCGATGCCGATCGGTCTCGCGCTGCTCGACAAGGCAGTCGAGTCGGTCTTCGCGCCGCAGCCCGCGCCGCCCGATTACATCGAGCGGATCGGCGCGCCGCTGGTGTTGCGGCCCAACAACTTCATCGCCAATGCGCAGGACGTCGCGCATCTCGATCGCTTCATCGACAAGCAGGCGCCGCGCATGCACGAGATCACCGCGCCGACGACCATCGTCACCGGCGATCATGACGGCGTCGTCTACGCGCATCTCCATTCGCTGGGCAGCGCACGCGATATCGCCGGATCGAAACTCGTCACCCTGCAGGGCGTCGGCCACGCCGTGCAGAACGTGCGCCCGCAAGCCGTCATCGACGCCATTCAGGATGTCGCGGAACGCGCGGGCGTCGTCAGCGCGCAGGCTGTGCCCTAGTCGCCGCCGACGGCCGCTTTCACCTTGGCGATGAACTCCGGCGAGACGTCGACGATCCGCGCTGCAAGCGCCTGCACCTCCTTCGCCTCGCGATGCGTGATCGACAGATTGCGCTTTTTTGCCTCGGCGAGAAAAGCCTCGTCCTTCATCATCGCCTCGAACGCCTGCACAAGCGCCGCGACGCGGTCGGCCGGCACGTTCGGGCCGACAGCCAGCGCGCGCGCATGCGGCGTGCCGGAGGCGAGGAATTCGGCGATCTCGCGCGACTCGCCCGACGACAGTTCGATCAGCGTCGGCACGTCCGGCAGTTCCGGCATGCGCGTCAGCGTGAATTGCACCGGGATGATCACCTTGCGGCTGCGCAGCCAGTCGGCGTTGCCGCCCGACAGGTTTTCCCACGCGACCGCCCAGCCGGCGATCTCGCCGCGCTCCATCGCCATGTTGAGTTCGCCGCCGGTCGGGAAGCCCGAGATCACGCGAAAATTGGCGCCAAGAGCGTCCTTCAGCAATGACGCCCACTGATAGGACAGATGCGAGCGGCCCATCGAGCCAAGCACGACGGGCTGGCGCTTCAACTCGTCGATCGATGTGCCGGGCGAGGTGTGCCAGATCGCCAGCATCTGGCTGATCTGGTCGTACGCGCCGAGCCATTGCAGCTTCTTCGACTGGAAGCGCACGCCGTCGCCCTGCAGCTTTTCGATCAGCGGCAGCGGGTGGGCGAGCAGGATCTTGCTGCCGTCCTGGGGCGCGGTGTTGAAGATGTAATTGCCCGCGATGGCGCCGCCGGCGCCGGGCATGTGCTCGACGATCATGGTCGGCTGCCCGGTGATGAAGCGCGGAAGATGCGTGGCGATCAGGCGGCCATAGAGGTCGTAACTGCCGCCCGGCCCCGTGCCCATCACCAGCGAAGTGGTGCGGCCCTTGTAGAAAGCCTCGGGCGTCTGCGCCAGCGCGGCGCCAGCCGAAGTCCATACCAGCACAGCGACAGCCGCGCACAACCAGTTCCGCATGTTCCACTCCCCGAAGTCTTTGAGCGAAATCTAGGCCAAAGGCGGGGAGAATGGAAATAGCCTCGTCATTGCGAGGAGCGAAGCGACGCGGCAATCCATCTTCACAACCGCGCCTGAAGATGGATTGCCGCGTCGCCTGCGGCTCCTCGCAATGACGATGGACTCACCCGATCGTCTTGTCCCAGCGCAGGATCTCGATGCGGTCGTAAACGCCGTTCACCACATAAGGGTCGGCGGCGCTGAAGCGCTCGACTTCGGCGATGTCTTCCACGTCGAACACCACGAGCGCGCCGGCCTTGGCGCCCGCGCCATCGGTGGCGAACAGCGGACCCGACTGCACGACGCGCGCCAGTCCGGAGCGCAGATGCGCGCGGTGGGCCTCGAACAGCGCCTTGCGGTCGGCGTCGCGGCCGGCCGCGTCATAAGCCATGCGGATGATGTGCATGCGTCCTCCCGTGTTTCGGGTCAGACTAGCATGCTCACCAGCCGATGAAGCTCTCGCGCTTGGGCGCGCGCTTGCGGTCGGATGCGATCTGCGCCGCGCGGACCACGCATTGCTCGCTCGGCTCGGCGCCGCATTGCGCGTTGCGCGCGCAATCTCCGCACACGAACGTTTCCCTGCGGCGACGGGAGAAGAACGCCTTCACGACCTCCGGAAAAATCTGCTTCACGTCCATGGCGGGCTCCTGCGGCGCATCTTCAAGTCGCGAGGAGTTTTCTCATCATGGGCGATCGCCGCCTTGATCTGGGGCAAGGTCGATGTGCACGGCGAGCCAGACGGTCGTCTCGTCCGGCGCGGTCCATTCGACGCGATGGCGCAGGCCCGCCGGCAACAGGAGCCAGTCGCCGGGCGCCAGGCTGCGCGCCGCCGGCTCGCCCTCGATCAGCAGGCTGGCCGATCCCTTGAGCAGCACGACCCATTCGTCCTGCGCCTGATCGAACCAGGCGCCCGGCGCGCTCGCCTGCCCGGTCGAGACGATGCGCTCGATGCGGACGCCGCCGCCGCGATGGAGGAGGTCGAACCGCTCGTCGGCGAGCGACGCCGCCGGCAGGTCAGCGAACAGCGATCCGGATGTCTGCATGCGCTTGCCCCTTCGGCTCTTGCCAGACGCCCGCGATCAGCTAGCCTTCTCTCCAGAGCCGAAAAGGCCATTGAAGCGAAAAGGGAGGAGCCGATGGGCGCCGCATTCAAACGGGCATGCCGCATGGTCCTGTGCGGCGCAAGTCTGGTGGCGACCGTGGTCGCCGCTCCCGCCTCTGCGCAGGAGGACGGCAAGGCCTATTACGCCGGCAAGACCGTGCGGATGATCGTCGGCTCGGGACCGGGCGGCGGCTACGATGTCTTTTCGCGGATGATCGCGCCCTACTTCTCGAAAGTCATCGGCACCACCGTGGTGGTGGAAAACCGCCCCGGCGCAGGCGGCCTCGCCTCCCTTAACTTCCTCTACACCGCCCCGGCCGACGGACTGAACCTGTCGCTCGCCAACGGCTCCGGCGCAGCCTTTGCGCAGATCACCAACCAGTCGGGCGTGCGCTACGACCTGACGAAGTTCCATTATCTGGCCACCGTCGGCGCGCCGCCCTCCGTCTGGCTCGTCGATCCGAACGCGCCGACGAAGACCATCGCGCAGGCTTTCGCGCGCAAGGGCAAGTGGCGTTGGGCGGCGTCGGGCGTCAGCTCGGGATTGTCCATCGGCGCCGCCTTCACCTGCGTGGCGCTGCACATGGATTGCCAGGTCGTCGCCGGCTACAGCGGCTCCAACCAGGCGGCGCTGGCGCTGACGCGCGGCGAGATGGACGCCATGTTCCAGGCCGAGTCGTCGGCGGGCAATTACGTGAAGGCCGGAGAAGCCGTCGCACTCGCCACCATGTCGCGCACGCGGTCGCGTCTCTTCCCCGATCACCCGACGATCTTCGAAGCCGCGCCGCTCACGCCCGATCAGGCGTGGTATTTCGACTTCTACGACACGATCAGCAATCTCGGCCGCGTCATGGTCGTGCCGCCCTCGACGCCGCCCGCGCGCCTCGCCTATCTGCAGGCCGCGATGCGCGAGACGCTGCACAATCCGCAATTGATCGCCGACGGCGAACGCGCCGAACGCTATGTCGATTACCTCGATCCCGACAGCACGCTCGCCAACGCGCGCAAGGTGATCAGCGAGCCCACGCCCGAGCAGAAACGTCGTGTGCTGGAAATCATCGCGGGCATTTCCGGCGAGGAAGTGAAATGAAGATCTGCCGCTTCGACGGAGATCGGCTCGGACTCGTCGAGGATGATCACGTGCGCGACGTCACGGCTGCGCTCGACGCACTCCCGCGGTTGCGCTGTCCTGCGCCGATGGGCGATCTGCTGATCCTGCACTGGGACGCCGTTCACGCGCGCATCGGGGAGATCCGCGACAGCGCGCCGCGCCTGCCGCTGTCGAGCATCGCCTTGTTGAGCCCGGTCGCCAATCCTTCAAAAATCATCGGGATCGCGCGCAATCGCCGCGACCTTGCGAAAGAGAAGATCGACATCGGCGGCGGCGCCGGCGCACGGCAGGATGGCGACGGCATCCAGATGTTCATCAAGGCGCCGAGCGCGCTGGTCGGTCCGTCGGAGGGCGTTACGCTGCGCTTCCCGGAGCGGCGTACCGATCCCGAAGCGGAACTCACCATCGTGATCGGCAAGGCGGGATCGGACCTCACCGAAGCGCAGGCGATGAATCACATCTTCGGTTATTGCATCGGCCTCGACATGACCCTGCGTGGCAAGGAAAGCCAGAGCTCGCGCAAGTCGATCGATACCTATGCGGTGCTTGGGCCGTGGCTGGTGACGCGCGACGAGATCGAGGATCCCGACGCGCTCGACACCGGGCTCGCCATCAACGACCGGCAGGTCCAGCGCTCCAACACGCGCGATCTCGCCTTCAACATCCGCGAGATCGTCACGCATGCGTCGCGCTTCTACACGCTGCATCCAGGCGACGCGATCATGGTGGGAACGCCCATCGGTTTCGAGCAGGTGCATCCGGGCGACACGATGTCGGCGACATTCGCGGGCATCGGCCGGATGGATGTCGCCGTGCGCTGAGAACGGGCGTCAGTCGGCTTTCTTTTCAGCCGCCTCGCCCATCTCGACGATATCGCCTGTGGTGAACAGGATCGTCTGCAGTTCCTTCCGCCACACCGGCGAACGGCGCAAAAGAAATTCGAGATCCATGCCGAAATGCTTGAATTCTTCCTTCTGGGCGTTCGCCATAATGGCGCGCGCCTCCTTGTCCTTCTCGACGGCCATGCGCTGCTCGTACCAGCCGATCGCCTCCGCCTCTTCGATCATCGACGTGATCATGCGGGCAAAGGTCCGGGTCTCCTCGGAGAGCTCGGACGGCGGTTCGTGATATTGATCGAAGCCCATGGCGACAGTCCTTTCGCGCACACACGCACGCGATCCGACAACGACGGCAAAGCTGGCAGGTTGCGTCTCGTTCGCCGGAATCCGGGCCAAAAAAAATCGTGCCGGGCTGACGCGCCCGGCACGATTGTCATGAGGTCAGCCGTTACGGGCAGGCGTGGCGCGCGCCGTCGTAGCCGAGGTAGGTGCCGCTGCCCGGATCGTAGGAGCGAAAGCGCTGCGAGCAATACGAGACCGCGTCCCCGGCAACAGCCGGCGCGCCTTCGTAATAGGTCTGCTGCTGCGAATTGGCGATGGCGCCGCCGATGATCGCGCCTGCGGCGAGACCCGCGATGCCGGCGCCGATCGCCGCGCCGTTATTGTTGTAGCCGCGGCCATAGTAGCGGTTACGCCCGTAATAACGATTGCCGCCATAGCGCTGGCCGCTGAAGCGCTGACCGCCACGGTAGTTGCGACGGAACTGCACTTCGGTCGCGCCCAAGGTGCTGATCGACGAACTGGCGACGGCCGGATCAAAACGGAGCGCCTGGGCCGAGGCTGCGCCCGGCGCAAGCGACGCAAAGGCCATGAGACCCATTGCAGCGGCTGTGAGTTTGAGGTTCATCATCGACATGCTTCCCATTGTTTGAAAATCATCGTTGTGCACAGACAACGAGTCCTCACGCCGGGAGGTTGCATTCAGGAATGCTGGCCGGAGAGCCACTCTTTCGTGACTATTCTGACCACGATATTTTGACGCGCCTTGTGATCTACGTTGTTGGATGTTGAACGCTGAACCAGGAGATCGACATGTCTGCGACCCAGCCGAAGAGCCTGCGCGAGCCCGGCCCCGATCATCCCATCGACATTCGCCCCGCGCCAAAGCGCGTGGTCGTGCGCGCAGGCGGGCGCGTGGTGGCCGACAGCCGCGCCGCGTTGTCGCTTGTCGAGGCCAGCTATCCCGCAGTGCTCTACATCCCGCGCGACGATGTCGACATGAGTTTGCTGGCGCCCGTGACGCGCACGAGCTTCTGCCCCTACAAGGGCGACTGCTCCTACTTCGGCCTCGCGGACGCAAGGCCTGACGCACAGCCGCTGGCGTGGTCCTACGAGTCGCCCGGCACGAAAGGCACCATGGCGATCGCCGGCCACATCGCGTTCTACACGGACCGCGTGGACTCGCTCGAGGAGGTCGCCTGACCGATCATGTGCCGGGCTGATCCGACACATGGGCGGCGGCGATGCGCCAGCCCTCTTCGGTCCTGATCCACGACTGGCTCTGGCGTCCAACGACGCTGGAGCCCTGCTTCAGCGTCTCGGTGTTGGTGACGGCGAAGTCGCGTCCGAATGTCGTGATGACCGTGTTGCGCAGCGTGCGCTCGCTGCTGACATGCCCGACGCGTTCGCGCCGGTAGGACGAGATCATGTCATAGCCGATCAGGCTGCCGACCGGACCGAAACGCACGGTCTGCGGGCTTTTCCAGAACAGCTTGTTCATCGCCTCGATGTCGTTGGTGTCGACGGCTTTCTGGTATTCCAGATAGGTCGGCTTGAAGTCCTCGACGACGTCGGGGAGATTGATGTCCAGCATGCGTGCTCTCCAGAGATCGCTCAGACGAAGGTGAATGTCATGACCTTCGGCGCCGCGCCGAAGTAGGCGATGCGGAAAGCTTCCTGCGACGCGAAATCCTGCGCAGGCAGGTGGCGATAGACGAAGGCCGCCTCGACCTCCGGTCGATCGAACGGGAATGGCGAGACCTTCACGCGCCCGTCGCCTTGCGCGGCGAGCGTCATGACGAGTCCGTCCTTGCCGTCGCCGGCATAGGAGGTCGGCACGTGTTCGAGCCGGTCTTCGCGCGGATCCGACGTGCAGACGAAGAGCGACATCAGATCCAGCATCTGCAGCAGCTGGTAGTTCACGCGAAAGCGCGCGCCATCCAGCGCCGCGATGGCGTCCTCCTGCTTGCGTTCGTTGTGGGCGATGAAATCCTCGACCTCGCCCGTCAACACGCGCGGCGGCGGCGCCGGCGGATGCGCGACGGCGCCATAGCGATTGCGCCAGAGCCCCGTGCGGTGGCGGCTGACCAGCAGGCCGGCATAGGCGTCGATGCCCCACAGCCAGTCGAGCCCGCCCTGGAAGGCGGCAAGCTGCTGCGTGTCGAGCGGCACCTGCGGAAAATTCGGCGGCGCCTTGCGCTCGAGATCGTAGTTCGGGCGCGTCTCGTAACTGAACCAGCCGCAATCGTGAAACGCCGCAGCACGCACGAAGGACTCGCGCGGTTCGGGCGCGGCGAATTTGGCGTTGCCCCAATGGGCCGCAAGAACGCCCGAGAGTTTGGCGTGGTCGCTCTGGTTGGCGAGGATCAGTGAGCCGTCGGGTTGGGGACGTACGATCATGTTGCGGGTCTCTGCGAGAATGACCCAGATACTCGTCTCATTTCACGCCCTCGACAATGGAGGCGATCTGCGGATCGATGAAGCGCGCGACATCGGGCGGCCCGTCGAGCTCGCCGACATCCTGCAGCGCCTTGATGATCGTGGCGATCTGGCTGCCGGCCAGCGTGCCTTTGCGCGGAAACACCTGCAGCTTGCGATAGAGATCATAGGTCGCGGCGACATCCTCGCGATCGGCCTTCGACACTTTCTGCAGAATGTCGATTGCCTCGTTCCGATTGGCCTCGTCGTTGAACCAGTCGACGCCTCGGGCGATGCCGGTCGCAAACCCCGTCAGCTGCGGCTTGTGGGCCTTCGCCCAGGCCGTGGCGACGACATAGCCGGTGAACGGCATCTGCACCGTATCGGTCAGGTTGCCGAGGTTCGTGAAGCCGGCGGCCTGCGCCTTGAAATTGAACGGCGGATTCAGGAGGGCGGCGTCGACGGCGCCGGCCGTCAGGGCGGAGAAACGTGCGGAGGCGCTGCCAGCGTAGATCAGATCGACCTGATCCTTCGGGACGCCGCCGGGCACGATCATGCGCTCCAGATAGGTGCGCGTGATGTCCTTGGCGCCGCCGACCACGATGGTCTTGCCGCGCAGCTCGGACATCGATTTCAGGCCCGGCTTGCTCCACAGAGAATAGGGCGGCGCCTGCGTCTCGATCGCCAGCACCGCGACCGCGACGCCCTGGTCGATGGCGCGCATCGGACTGGTCAGCCCTGCGGTGCCGATCTGGATCGACCCGGCGATGATCTGCTGCATGACGGCGGCGGCCGACGGCGTCGTGACGGTCTCGACCTTCAGGTCATTGTCCGCGAAGAACCCCTTGGCGTCCGCGATCCACAGCGCCCATTGCTGGGCCGATCCGACGCCGATGACCCCCATGGTGATCGTGTCGGCCGCACGCGCCTCGCGCGGAACGGTAGCCGACGCCAGCATCGCCAGGGCGGCGAGTGGGGCGATGCAATACGATCTCTTGGCCATCCGCGTCTCTCCCGCGCGCAAGACGATGGCTGCCACAGCCTCGGTCTTGAGCGTCGGAGATCAGGCAACAAGCGTGCCAATGCGGGAGGCGCGAACTCGAATGGCTGTTCAGACGCGTTCGGCGAGACCTTCCTCGTCGAGCGTCAGATCCCGCAGAATCGCATGCACCTTTTGCGCACCGAGGCGCTGGGGATCGAAACCGCTGCGCACGCCGACCTGTTCGAAGCGCTTGGCGTTCTTCGTCGAGTGACCCACGAAGCCCATCGCCCAATTCGGAAAGGCGCGGGTCGCAATGGGGTCGAGCGCGAGCAGCGACACGTCGCCGTGCCGCTCGTCGCGCTGAATGCGCTCGAACGTCGCCTCGATGGCGTCGAGCGGTCCTTCCAGCACCTGGGCGAAGCAGCCGGAGTTGAACATCAGCGCGCCGGTGAGGCCGACCGCCTGATTGTTGCGACGACTGGCCTCGAGAATCGAGTCGACCTGCGCTTCCAGCGCATCGTCCTGCCCCGACACCTTGTTGCGGCTGTAGTAGACGAGTTGATAGAGAGGCTCCGACATATCAGTCTCCGGCGGCTTCGGTTTCAATCGTTGTGGAAATGCGGTCGGCAGGCTGGGGACGACCGGTGTAATAGCCTTGCACGTGCGTGCAGTTTTCGCCGCGAATGCGCGCAAGCTGCTCGGCCGTCTCGACGCCCTCGGCGGTGATCGCCATGCCGAGACTGAGTCCGAGGCTCGCGATCGCCTTCAGGATCGCCTCGCCGTCGCCACCCGCGGAGGCCTGGATGAAGGACTGGTCGATCTTGATTTTGTCGAAGGGAAACTTCTGCAGATAGCTGAGCGACGAGTAGCCGGTCCCGAAATCATCCATCGAGATCTTCACGCCGAGATCGCGCAGCGCATGGAGCGTCTTCAGCACGTTCGGCGTGTCTTCGAGAAATGCGCCTTCGGTGATTTCGATCTCGAGACGGTGCGGGCTCAGGCCCGAGAAGGCGAGCGCCGACAGCACGGTCTGCACGAGCCCGTCCGCCTTGAACTGGATCGGCGAGACATTGACCGCGACGGTCATGTCCTCGCTCCAGCTCATGGCGGTCGCGCAGGCGGTGCGCATGACCCATTCGCCGATCTTGTTGATCAGTCCGGTTTCTTCGGCGAGCGGAATGAAATCCGCCGGCGAGACACAGCCGCGCGTGGGATGCTCCCAGCGGATCAGCGCTTCGTAGCCGATGATCCGGTTCGTCTCGAGATCGAGGAACGGCTGGTAGTGCAGATCGAACTGCCGGAGCGCCAGGGCGCGGCGGAGATCGACTTCCAGCTCGCGGCGCAGGCGGAGCGCTGCGTACATTCCGGGCTCGAACACGCGGAAACGCCCACGCCCTGCCCGCTTGGCTTCGTAAAGCGCCAGATCGCCGTTGCGCAGCAGGTCGCGGGGCGCCTGGTTGCGCTCGGCCATGGCGATGCCGACGCTGACGCCGATGTTCACCGCATGACCGCTGAGCACGTAGGTGCGTCCGACGAGATCCACCAGTCGGGCCGCAAGGCGCTCGGCGTCCGCGAGATCCGTGACGCCCGACTGCACGATGACGAACTCGTCGCCGCCCAGACGCGCGACGCAATCCTGCTTCCGGCACACGGACAGAAGCCGCTCGGCGACTTTCTTCAGAAGCTGGTCGCCAATCGTATGGCCCAGCGTGTCGTTGACGACCTTGAAGCGGTCGAGATCGAGAAAGTGGACAGCCACGAGCCCGCCTTCGCCGCCCTTCGGCGCGAAGGCCTGCTCGAGAAATCCCCGCAAGCCATTGCGCTTGATGAGGCCGGTGAGTTCGTCGGTTTCGACTATGGACCGGACGTCCGACACGACGGGGATCAGGCTGAGAATACTGTCGCCATCCGACGACACGCTGGCGAAGACGCTGAAGCGTCCGGCTGTCTCGCTGATGACTTCGAAGGTCGTCCGGCGCGCATGCAGGCAGGCGATGGCGTCGGGACACGCGGGAAACAGCGCATTGAGATCCGAGCCGATCAGATAGGGCCCGAAACACGCTGCCGCAGAGGCGTTTCCGTAAATGACTTCAGCATCGCTGTTCAGCACCAGGACCGGATGAAGCAGCCCGTCGAGGATCACCTCTTGCAAAGCCGATGAAGAAACCGCAGTCGACAGGCAACTCAACACAGACATGACGGCCCTTTCCGCAGAGGACCGAACATGCAGAGGCTAGAGTTGCGAGCCTCTTAACGCGACGCCCTGTGTATACTACCGCACATTGGCGTTCTACTTGGGCTGAGCCGATACCGTCCGTCGGTCAGGGCTGCGGCGTGCGCCTCTTGAGAACACGTTGACTCACCAGCTCGTGCTCGACTTCGTAATTAAGCTGCAACGCTTCCCTGATCAGACCCGACTCGAAATAGCGAGCCATAGCCTCTTCATTGTCGGCGACGATGCGCTGGTAATATCCCTGTCGCAGCCGCTCGAGGAGTAGGTCGGGACTGACGCGGCCGGTCGACAGCTTCTGGCCGTAGTTGAAAAAGTCCACTTCTCGTTCCTTGCCAGCCCAGAGACACCAGGCCATGTCGCTGCATGCGACAGGCCCCGGCGTATTTCGGATCAGCGAGATCATCTTCTGACCATCGTCGACGCTGGCCAGGACGGTGCGCATCGACCTTTGATAGTCGATCGCCTTCCAGAGCCCACCGATGAGAGGCGTCGCGAGCAAAAGGCAAAGCGCAGCGATCATCCGGCCTCGTTGATGGTCCGGGGGGGCCGGAGCCATGACGGCGACAGCAACCGCGGCGACGAGCGCGGCAGCAATGCCCGCGTCAAAGTAAACGTTCACGTCGACACCCGCGCCGAGGCGCGCAACCGACCCGAGAACAGCCGCCGCAAGCCAGTAAACGCCGACAAAGGTGACCGCAGGATTCCGTGGAGAAACCAGCCACGCAGCGAATGCGATGACCCCATACGGAACGAGCGAGACGGCAATGAGCGATGCCTGGCTGAGCGCATGGCTCAGCGCGAACGTGCGGGCATGGCCCAGCACGGCGACGAATATGGAGGAGCCAAAGGTCAGATAGGAAATCAGGAGCCCGACGCATGAAGCGAGAAGCCCGACGCCTGCGAAAACAAGCGCGGCCCGCCGATCGTACCGCGCGAGCCAGAGCGTTGTCGCGAGCGGCAGCACGACTGAATTGTGTTTGACGAAAGCGCCAAGACACATGAGGAGGGCGCAAGCTGAAATCCGCCGGACGGAATTTGTCTTGAGATCGTGCTGGAAAAGCACCGCCAGCCCCGCCAGCTGAAAAGCATGGCTGAGCCATTCCGGATCGTTCAGCGCCGTAAAGGCGTTGAACCACACACCTGCATAGGCCAACACATAGGCGCCGGCGAAAAATCCAAGCAGCCTATTTCCCGTCAAGCTGCGGGCGACGATCGTGACGCTCCACGCCACAGCCAGCATACTCAGGAGCGAAACGAAACGCCCTGCGAGGATCGGGTCTTTGATCAGGCCTGTCGCAGCTGCAACGATCAGGAAAGACACGGGCGGATAGTTGTTCGTCGCGAAATCGCTTGGCGACGGGTAGAGCGACTTGCCTGTCAGCAGACTGACAGCCTGATATCCGTTCCAGCCCTCGTTGTAATCGCGAGAGACATAGGTGAACACGCCGATGATGGGCAAAGCCAGCAGCAATGCGGCGACCGCGAAGAACGCGATGACCACTGCTCTTTCCAGAGGGCCCGACGTCTCGCCTTCATGCGCTTTGAACATGTCCAACAAAGCCTTCCAGCGTCTGACGCAGCCGACGTGCCCCAGCCCAATTTTCACTATCGTCCAGAGACATGCAACAGCGCTGCCGCGAAGACACGCCGTCATGCCCAAGTCGAGACGTTGCCTCCAAAGCGGCGCCCGAACAGCAAAAAGCCCCGGCTGTCTTGACGACAACCGAGGCTTTGAAATGGTGGGCCCGACAGGGATCGAACCTGTGACCCCTACGATGTCAACGTAGTGCTCTCACGCTGAGCTACGAGCCCGAATGGCAGCCGGAGCGTGTCCGGTGGCCAAGCGATTGGCGGGGTATAAAGCGTCGGAGAGATGGGCGCAAGCGCCTTTCTGTTCCTTTTTTCAGGCCGCCAGAAGGCGCTGCACTTCGTTCACCAGATCCTTGAGGTGGAAGGGCTTCGACAGGATCTTGGCCTCGCGCGGCGCATTGTTGTCGGGGTTGAGCGCAACGGCGGCGAAACCGGTGATGAACATCACCTTGATGTCGGGATCGAGCTCGGTCGCGCGGCGCGCGAGTTCGATGCCGTCCATCTCCGGCATCACGATGTCAGTCAGGAGGAGCTCGAAAGGCTCTTCACGCAGACGGTTGTAGGCCGAAAGTCCATTGTCGAAAGAGGCCACGTCATAACCGGCGTTCTGCAGCGCCTTCACAAGAAAGCGGCGCATGTCGTTGTCGTCCTCCGCGAGGAGGATCTTCGTCGTCAGAGCGGGTAAATTCATTTCGGGCCTCTACGCAAAACGCTTGTTCCCCATAAACGCAGGTGACGGTAAAGAAGCGGTGAAAAACTGCCCGCCAAGTCCGCGTTTGTCAGGCAACGCACGGAAACTTCTCGGGGTGTGACGCGTCGTCACCTGCTGTCTGCATGCATGGACAGATTGCTCCAGCCTTGGCACATTCAGTGCTTGGGCGTGCCGGGGCCCAAACCCGCGCCACGGAGACAGGGATGAAACGCTTCAGATCGGGTGATCCGGCCACCACGGGCGAGCCGGTCGAACCCGAGCTGGCGCAGCCGTACGAGATCCTCGATCCCGAGCAGCTCACAACGCCCCTCATCCTCTCGTCGCCCCATTCGGGACGTATCTACCCGGCCCGCTTTGTCGCGGCCTCACGCCTCACCGCGCAGGCGCTGCGCAAGTCCGAGGACGCCTTCGTCGACGACCTGTTCGCACCGGCGGTCGCGCTTGGCGCGCCGATGCTGCGCGCGCATTTCCCGCGCGCCTATCTCGACGCCAACCGCGAGCCTTACGAGCTGGATCCGCGCATGTTCGACGGCAAGCTGCCGGCCTTCGCCAACACGCGCTCGCTGCGCGTCGCCGGCGGCCTCGGCACCATCGCGCGTGTCGTCGGGGAGTCGCAGGACATTTATGCGCGACGCATGCCTGTGGAAGAGGCGCTGCGCCGCATCGAAGGGCTCTACAAGCCGTTTCATTCAGCGCTGCGCGGACTCATGCGACGCGCCGCCGGCCGCTTCGGCCTCGCGGTCCTGATCGATTGTCACTCCATGCCGTCATGGACCAGCGCCAGCGCGAAGCCGGAGCGCATGGGAGCAGACATCATCCTTGGCGATCGCTACGGCACGAGCTGTCATCCGGCGCTGATCGACGTGGCGGAAAAGCACCTGCGGATGCTGGGCTATCACGTCCAGCGCAACAAGCCTTACGCGGGCGGCTTCATCACCGAGCATTATGGCAGCCCGGGCGCCGGCTTTCACGCGCTGCAGATCGAAATCAATCGCGGCCTCTACATGGAGGAGGAAACCCTCGCCAGGAGGCCAGCCTTCGCGCAGGTCTCGATGGACCTGCGCGACGTGGTGGAGTCTTTGATGAAGACCGCCGCCGATATCGGCGGCGATCGAAGTGGCGGGACCTTGCCGCTCGCGGCGGAATAACGTCAGAGAACGACCACGCGGGCGCCGACCGGCACGCGCGTAAACAGATCTTCCACGTCATTGTTGGTCATGCGGATGCAGCCCGACGACACCGCCTGTCCGATCGTCCAGGGCTCGTTGGTGCCGTGGATGCGGAACAGCGTGTCCTTGCCGCCGCGGTAAAGATAGAGCGCGCGGGCGCCGAGCGGATTGTCGATCCCGCCCTCCATGTGGCGCGGCAGATCGGGGCGGCGGCGCAGCATTTCCGGCGGGGGCGTCCATCCGGGCCAGGCGGCCTTGCGGCCGACCTGCGCGCTGCCCTTCCAGGCAAAGCCTTCGCGGCCGACGCCGATGCCGTAGGAGATCGCGCTGCCGTCGCCGAGGATGAGATACAGCGCGCGGCGGCCCGTATCGACCACCAGCGTGCCCTTGGGTTGCGCGTAGGGTGCCGTCACCCGCTGGCGCGTCGCGGTCGGATACTCGCGCTCCGGCGCGTAGGAGGCGCCCGCCTGCGCATCATAATCATAGCGCTGGCTGCCGCGCGGAACCGCGTCGTACATGGGCCGGTCAAGATAGGCGCCGCGCGGATCGGCGTAGGCGCCGCCGCCCCCATAGGGCGTGTAATATTGCGCATGCGCAGGCAGAGACGCCGCGAGGCTCAGGCAAGCGGCGCTGACAAGGTGCGGCAGCAGGCGTTTCATCTCTCGTATCCTCAAAGAAAACCAGGCACATGCGAACAGTCTCGCTGGGCATGGCGTTCCATGTCTGATCCCGTCAACGTTAATTTGAAAGCCGCAAAGTAGAGTCACTTCGGCGACGAGTGCAGTGCAGGCCCTATTGGGTTTTCGGCCAGGCGAAGTCGTCGGCCCGGCCGGGCCGGGCGTCGCCCGCGCGGCCTTCGACGAGCGATTTGCGCACCAGTTCGGCGGCGTCCTTGTCGCCGAAGGCGACGGACGGACGCGCGGCGGTGGCAAGCCGTCCGCCCGGCGAGACGGGCGGGGCGGTCAGCGGCGTCACCGGAC
>JAQGKM010000468.1 GCA_028290125.1 Hyphomicrobiales bacterium
TCATTCCCCCCGTCGAGTGGCCCTTCCATGCGCCCTATGTGAAGGCGATCAACGATCTGAAGCGCCAGCGCAACGCCGTGATTCTTGCGCATAATTACCAGACGCCCGAGATCTACAATTGCGTCGCTGACGTTGTTGGCGATTCGCTGCAGCTTGCGCGTCTCGCGGGATCGTCCAATGCCGACATCATCGTGCAGGGCGGCGTGCACTTCATGGCGGAGACGTCGAAGCTCCTGAACCCGAACAAGACGATCCTGATCCCCGATGCCAAGGCCGGCTGCTCGCTGGCCGAAAGCATCACGGGTGCGGACGTGCGCGCGCTGCGGGCGAAATACCCGGGCGTGCCGGTGGTCGCCTATGTCAACACGTCCGCCGAAGTGAAGGCGGAGGTGGACATCTGCTGCACGTCTTCGAACGCCGTGAGAGTCGTCGAAAGCCTCGGCGTCGATCGCGTGATCTTCCTGCCGGACCGCTATCTCGCGCAGAATGTCGCGGCGCAGACCAAGGTGAAGATCATCGCCTGGACGGGCGCGTGCGAAGTGCACGAGCGCTTCACCGCGGCCGAAATCGCGTCCTATCGCGAAGGCGATCCGGACCTGAAGATCATCGCGCATCCCGAATGCCCGCGCGAAGTGGTGGAAGTCGCCGACTTCGCCGGTTCGACCGCGGCGATGATCGACTACGTGAAGAAGAACCAGCCGCGCCGCGTGCTGCTCGTCACCGAATGCTCGATGGCCGACAATGTCGCGTCGGAAACGCCGAACGTCGATTTCGTGCGGCCCTGCAACCTGTGCCCGCACATGAAGCGGATCACGCTGCCGAAGATCCTGGAGAGCCTCGTCTACCTGCGCGAGGAAGTCACGATCGACCCGGCGCTCGCCGCCCGCGCGCGCCTCAGCGTGCAGCGGATGATCGATCTGGGTTGACGGGAGACGGATCGGTGCTCTGTGCAAGGTCCATGGATTGCGCGACCCCACCGCTAGCCCCTCCCCGCCAGGGGAGGGGAACTCGATGCGTCGCTCATGAGCGTCGCATCTGATAACAACGCAACGCAAAGTCCCTCTCCGATGCGGGAAGGGCGACCCGGCAGAGCCGAGCGCGGTGGGGGCCGTGAGGCCTTTGCTATCGATATTGCATTTGCGCACGATCGGGCGTCCATGACGGAGAGACAATTGGAAAGCCGACATGCCCAGTTCTGACATTCTCATCGTCGGCGGCGGCCTTGCCGGACTTTTCTGCGCGCTGAAGCTCGCGCCGCGACGCGTCACTGTCGTGGCGGCGGCGCCGCTCGGGGCGGGCGCCTCGTCCGCCTGGGCGCAGGGCGGCATTGCGGCGGCGATCGGCGAGGGCGACACGCCCGAGAAGCACATGCAGGACACGCTGGTTGCCGGCGCCGGCATCTGCGACCGCGAAATCGTTCTCGGCATGGCGAATGAAGCCAGCGCGCGCATCGACGACCTGCTGGCCTACGGCGTGCCGTTCGATCGCGATGTCGAAGGCCGCCTCGCGCAATCGCGCGAAGCCGCGCACGGCGAGCGTCGCATCGTGCGCGTGCGCGGCGACATGGCCGGCAAGGCGATCATGCAGGCGCTGATTGCGCGCGTGAACGCTACGCCCTCGATCGAGATCATCGACGATCGCACGGCGGAAGATCTCATCACCCACAATGGCCGCGCGATCGGCGTCATGCTGCGCGACGTCGAAGGCCGGCGCGAGAAGCTCGCGGCTGGCGCGGTCATTCTCGCGACCGGCGGCGTCGGTCATCTCTATCGCGTCAGCACCAATCCGGCGGAGGCGCGCGGGCTTGGCCTCGCGATGGCGGCGCGCGCCGGCGCCATCATCGCCGACGCGGAATTCGTGCAGTTCCATCCGACCGCCATCGACATCGGCCGCGATCCCGCGCCGCTGGCGACGGAAGCTTTGCGGGGCGAGGGCGCGACGCTGATCAACCGCAACGGTCAGCGCTTCATGCTCGATCTGCATCCCGACGGTGAATTGGCGCCGCGCGACATTGTCGCACGCGGCGTGTTCGCGGAGGTCCAGTCGGGGCGGGGCGCTTTCCTCGACGGGCGAATTCATCCGGGCGTTCGGTTCGGCGACGACTTTCCGTCGGTCGCGGAAATCTGCCTTTCGGCCGGCATCGATCCGGCGACGGATCTCATTCCGGTCTGCCCGGCGGAGCATTATCACATGGGCGGCGTGTGGACGGATGCGCGCGGGCGCACGTCGCTCGGCGGACTCTGGGCCATCGGCGAAGTCGCTTCGACGGGCGTGCACGGCGCCAATCGGCTGGCGTCCAATTCGCTGCTCGAAGCCGTGGTCTTCGCCGCACGCGTGGCGGAAGATCTCGCCGCGCGCGACGAGCAGACGTTCGACATCGGACCCGTGGAGTCCTTCCTGCGCAGCCGTGTTCCGCAATCGCCCTTGCTGGCGCAGCCGCATCTCGTGGATCGGCTGCGCGACACGATGAGTCGCGATTGCGGGGTGCTGCGTGACAGCGCGGGCCTGCGTCGCGCCCTCGGCGTGATCGGCGCGATCGAGCAGGAGGCGCGCGATCAGCTGATCAAGAATATGTGCGCAGCCGCCTTGCTGATCGCCGCTGCAGCTTTGGCGCGCGAAGAAAGCCGCGGCGGACATTTTCGCACTGATTTTCCCGACACGGACCCCGGTCAGGCGCGGCGGTCGCGGCTCACACTGCGCGAAGCGCGCCGAATCGCGTCCGGTTTGTGAGTTCCGCCTGCTCTGGGGGCGGACCTTGCATGCTCTTGCCGAGGCGGCGCAAAACGGCCATGTTCCAACCCTCATTTTGGACCCTGCTTCGGGGCTGTTACGGCCCTGGACGCGCCGCATCCGGCGATCCTCAGAAAGACCTGCCCGTGCCGCACATTTCCAGCCAGGCCCGCTTGCTCCGCTCTTGCTTCACGGGAGGCGCGATGGCGGCCCTGCTGTGGACGCCGGGCGCGAGCGCGCAGGCGCGGTCGCCCCTGCCGCCCGCCACTGTCGAGATCTCGCTGACCTCGGCTGGCAATTATCTCTCGGCCCTTTCGGCCGGCGCGCAACGCGACACCGCCGCAGCCGCCGCCTATTTCCGCGAGGCGCTGCGGTTCGATCCGCGCAACGGCGAACTGATGGAGCGCGCCTTTGTGGCGGCGCTCGCCAACGGCAATTTCAACGATGCGATGACGCTCGCCGAGCGCATCGCAAAGCGCGATCCGAAGAACGGCCTCGCGCAGCTCGTCATCGGCGCGCGCGCCATGAAGGGCAAGAAATTCCAGACCGCACGGTCATCCTTCGCCAATGGCGGCGGCGGGCGCCAGCGCGACATCACCGCGACGCTGCTCAGCGGCTGGACCTATGTCGGCGGCGGCGACACCAAGCGCGCCATCGAGACCATCGACAAGCTGCGCGACGATCGCTTCGGCCTGTTCCGCGATTATCATGCGGCGCTGATGTTCGATCTCGCCGGCCAGAAGGCCGATGCGGTGAAGCGCATCAAGGTCATCTACGAGGCCGAGAAGACCACGTTGCGCATCGTCGACGCCTACGCGCGCATCATGGCGCGCAGCGGCGACCTCGGCGAGGCGAAGCGCGCCTATGAGGATTTCGACAAGCTGCTGCCGCGCCATCCGGTGATCCGCGCCGGCATGGCGGCGCTCGCGCAGGGCAAGCCGATCCCGCCGGTGATCGCCGATGCTGAAAAGGGCGCAGCCGAAGTGCTGTACGGGCTCGGCTCCGTGGGCGGGCGCCAGAGCGACGATCTCGCGGCGATGATCTATCTGCGCCTCGCGCTCTACATGGATCCGCAGCAGGGCCTCGCCATCGTGACGCTCGCCGATGTCTACGAGCGGCTGAAGCAGAACGAGCAGGCCATCCGCGTCTACGAGACCGTGCCCGAGACCTCGCCGCTGCGCGACAACGCCGAAGTGCAGATCGGCCTGCTGCTCGAGCAGGAAGGCAAGTCGGACGAGGCGCTGAAGCAGCTGAAGAGCATCGTCGACGAGCGTCCGAACGATCCCGAGGCGGTGCTGGCGCTTGCCAACCTGCAGCGCGCGCGCAAGCAGTTCGCCGACGCGGCCGAAACCTACACGCGGGCGCTGACGCTCTCGGACGGCGCGCGCACCGACTGGTCGACCTATTATTTCCGCGCGATCTCCTACGAGCGCTCGAAGCGCTGGCCGCAGGCCGAGGCGGATTTCCGCAGGGCGCTCGAGCTTTTCCCCGACCAGCCGCTCGTGCTCAACTACCTCGGCTATTCCTGGGTCGACCAGGGCATGAACCTTCCGGAGGCGTTCAAGATGCTGCGCCGCGCGGTCGAGCTGCGCCCGACTGACGGCTACATCATCGACTCGCTCGGCTGGGCCTATTACCGCCTCGGCCAATATCCCGAAGCGGTGCGCGAGCTCGAAAAGGCGATCGAGCTGAAGCCGGCCGATCCGGTCATCAACGATCACCTCGGAGACGCCTATTGGCGGATCGGTCGCAAGCTCGAGGCGAAGTTCCAGTGGAACCATGCGCGCGACCTGAACCCCGAGCCCGAGGATCTCGAGAAGATTCTCGTCAAGATCGACAACGGCCTGCCGGACGAGCCGGCGCCCAAGGCCGCGAGCGACGACCATGCGCCGGCGCCGGCCAACGAGCCCCGGAACGGCGGCTGACCCTTCATGCCGGCGAGCCTGATCGAACGCGCGCCTGCGA
>JAQGKM010000003.1 GCA_028290125.1 Hyphomicrobiales bacterium
AGACGGCCGGCGTCTGCGTGATGATTTCGCCATCCGCATTCACCGGCATGGGGCGGCGCGTACGCACTTCGAAGCGCGTCGCATCCTCCACCCGCACTTCCTGCCAGGCGCCGTGGCGTCCCGCGCGGAAGTCCGGCGCCATGACGAGCAGCTTCCAGACCTCCGCCATTTCCAGGCTGTAGAGGTGCAGCTGATTGTCGTCGATCGACGCGCTTCGAAGTGCGTACGCGCCGCCCGATGCCGGTCAATGCGGATGGCGAAATCATCACGCAGACTCCCGCCGTCTTCAGCCTGCGTCCTGCCGCGCTCGAGGTCTTCGCACCGGCGACCGCCGTGGTATAAGGGCCGCCCCAACAAGACTTCAAGAAACGGAAACGCCATGGCGACCTCGACAAAGATTCCGGTGATCGCGCTCGAAGAGCATTACTGGGACGCCGAACTCGTCTCGCATCTCACCGGCGCCGAGGGCACGCGCTCACCTGACCTGCTGGCCCGCCTGCACGATCTCGGCGAGCTGCGCATCCGCGAAATGGATGAAGCCGGCGTCGACGTGCAGGTGCTTTCGCATGGCGCGCCGTCCGGACAGAAATTGCCCGAGGCCAGCGCCGTCGAGATCTGCCGTGGCGTCAACGACCGGCTCGCAAAGGCGATCGCGCTGCATCCGACGCGCTTTGCGGGCTTCGCCGCGCTGCCGACCATTCATCCTGAAAAAGCGGCCGACGAACTCGACCGCTGCGTCAGCGAGCACGGTTTCAAGGGCGCGATGATCCATGGCCTGACCAACGGAATGTGGCTGGACGACAAGCGTTTCTGGCCGATCTTCGCGCGCGCCGAAAAGCTCGGCGTTCCGATCTACCTGCATCCGTCCTTCCCGCATGCGGATGTCATGAAGGCCTATTACGCCGATTACGCGCAGGACTATCCGCAGGTGATCCGCGCCGCGTGGGGCTACACGGTGGAAGCCGCGACGCAGGCGATCCGCCTCGTGCTGTCGCGCGTGTTCGAAAAGCACGACGGGCTGAACATCATTCTGGGTCACATGGGCGAGACGCTGCCGTTCCTGATGTGGCGCATCAACCAGGCGCTGTCGCGCCCGGGGCATGAGGAGATGAGCTTTCGCGAGCAGTTCTCGCGGCACTTCCATGTGACCACGAGCGGCAATTTCTCGACGCCGGCGTTGATGTGCACGATGACCGAGCTCGGCATGGACCGCATCATGTTCGCCATCGACTGGCCCTTCGTCGCCAACAAGCCGGCGATGGACTGGGTGGAAAACCTGCAGATCTCGCGCGAGGACAAGGTCAAGCTGCTCAGTGGCAATGCGAAGAAGCTGCTGCGGATGTGAGGACGCCGCCACGACATCCGTCGCCGCGGATAAGGACCTGTGGCGACGGTGTTGTTAACAAACTGGAAACATAAACAGTTTGGTTAATGAATATTCATCCCTCTGACATGAATGAGACTTCACTAAATTTAAATAATATGTTCCAAGGTTCCTGCGCCTATTTTGGGAGCAGGATTATGTTTCGCTTTGGCGCGCGGTCCGCAATCATAGCGGGCGTCGCAATTATCCTGACGGCGATCGTGTGGCTGGTCGTGGGTCACACCATCGTGGATACGCAGCAGGCTGCGGTCGATGCTGCGCGCGCACGCGCCAAGGCGACATCCATCCTGTTTTCCGAACAGGTCTCCAGCGCCATCGGTACGATCGATGGACTGCTCCGCGTGACGGCGCGCGATATGGTCGAGCACCCGGGCGTCAGCCTGCAATATCTCATCGAACATGGTCCGGCTTCACAGCCCAATCTCGTGCTGATGACCTTCGTCGATGCCGACGGCATCGCGCGCGAAACCGAACATGGGCCGATCGCCCCTGTCTCCCTCAAGGATCGTGAGCACATTCGCGTGCATCTCGACGCCAAGGCCGATATCGGCCTCTTCATAGGCAAGCCCGTTCTCGGCCGCGTTTCGCGACGCTGGGCGATCCAGATCACGCGCGCGGTCTACGATGCCGGCGGTCTCCGTGGCATTCTCGTGTACTCCCTCGATCCGCAATATTTCGAGCGTTTCTATGCGAAGCTGGAACTCGAAAATCTCGACGACATCGCCCTTGTCGGCATGGACGGCATGGTCCGCATGCAGGCGCGCGGCACTCTCGCGGCGCTCGCCGCCAATGACTCGCGGCCTGACCTGATCGCGCGCGTGAGCCACGACGGATCGTCCGCATTCAGCGAAACCGCCAATGGCGTGCGTTACGAGTCCTACGTTCACGAAATCAAGCAATACCCGGGCCTCGTCGCGGTGCGCATTTCCGACCAGCATATCAGGGCGCTTGTCGCGCGGCAGACGTTGGGCATCGCTTCGTTCGGAGCCGTCATCACCGTCCTGATCTTCGGCCTGACGATGCTCGTGTGGCGGTCATCGACCGCCGTGGAGCGGCTGGTTCACAAGAGGACGGCGGAACTGGAGCATGTGGTCCGAAAGCTCGACCGGATGTCACACACGGATGCGCTCACGCACATTCCCAACCGGCGCGCATTCGACAGTGCGCTGAGGCTCGCGCACCGGGCCTTTCTCGACGACGCGAAAATCTACGCGCTGGTGATCATCGACATCGATCATTTCAAGAACTTCAACGACACCTACGGGCACGAGATCGGCGACCTCGTCCTCTGCGGCGTCGCGACGCGATTGCTGGAAGATTGCCGGAAGGAAGACTTTGTCGCGCGCGTCGGCGGCGAGGAATTCGCCATGATCCTGCACGGAAAGGACCCCGCGGAAGCAGCCTATATCGCAAGGCGCCTTTGCGATCGCGTGGCGGCGCAGCCGATCATGGGACATGTCGTCACCATCAGTCTGGGTGTGGCGCCGGGTTCTGCAGAGGGCCACGAGGCGACCTATCGCTACGCCGACGAAGCGCTCTATCGCGCCAAGGAAGCTGGACGCAATCGCAGCATGGTGGCGTAAGCCTCACGTCGGTCAGCGCGCGGCGGCTTCGGTCTCGCGCAATCCCTTGGAGGCTTCCTCGCGCAGGTCGCGCCAGATTTCGGCGACATAGCCGGCGAACTTGTCCGAGCCCATCATCTCGGAGGAACGCGGACGCGGCAGGTCGATGTCGATCACGCGTTTGATGCGGCCGGGGCGGAAGGTCATGATCAGCACGCGGTCCGACAGCGCCACGGCTTCCGAGATGTTGTGCGTGATGAGCAGCGTAGTCTGTTTCAACTGCTGCTGAATCTGCACGACCTTGTCGCCGAGCAGCATGCGGGTCTGCTCGTCGAGCGCGGCGAAAGGTTCGTCCATCAACAGCACGCGCGGCTGGAAGGCGAGGGTGCGCGCCATGGCGATGCGCTGGCGCATGCCGCCCGACAGTTCCGCAGGATAATGATTTTCGAATCCCGAAAGCCCGACGAGATCGAGCAGCTCGCGCGCCCGTGCGATGCGCTTGTCGCGCGGCAGGCCGGCGGCTTCCAGCGGGAAGGCAACATTCTCGATGGCCGAGCGCCACGGGAAGGTCGATTCCTCCTGGAACACCATGCCGATTTCCGGCTGGCACCCGCGCACCGTCTTGCCGTCGAGCAGGATCTCGCCGTCATAGTCGGTGAGCAGGCCGCCCACCATGTTCATCAGCGTGGACTTGCCGCAGCCCGACGGCCCGATGATCGAGATGAACTCGCCCTGCTGGATATCGAGCGAGACATCGTCGACCGCCGTAACGCGGCCCTTGGCGGTGTCGAAATGTTTCGACGCGCGGGTGATGCGAAGCGCTGGCGTCATCACGAGCGCTCGACCGGCTTCACGAGCGCGCCCGCCATGCCGCTGTCGTAGCCAGGCTCGACCCGCACGTCGATCACGACGGTCTCGCCGCGATGATAAGCCTCGATGGCGAGCGGAATGACTTCGCGCAGTTCCGTCACGTCGAACACCGGGCCGATGCCGGTGGCGCCCTGCGAGCGCGCCATCATGGCGAGATCGACATCGGGACCGCCGATGTGCTGGCCGATCCATTTGTTCTCGACGGGCCGGTCACGCATCTTCGCGACGCGCTCCTGATGCACTTCGTCGTTATAGAACGAGCGATTGTTGGCGACGAACACGATCATCGGCACGCCGTAATGCACGGCGCTCCACACGCCCGTTGCGCCCATCAGGAAATCGCCGTCGCCCAGGATGGCGAGCGCAATGCGGTCGCCGCCCTTCAGCGCGAGCGCCGATCCCGTGCAGGTGCCGGGGCCCGAGCCGATGCCGCCGCCGCCAT
>JAQGKM010000004.1 GCA_028290125.1 Hyphomicrobiales bacterium
CGCTCGCCGCCAAATGGGCGAAGGTGCGCAGCCTTCGCCGCGTCGTCACCGGCGCGCTGGAAATCGAGCGCGCGCAGAAGCGCATCGGGTCGTCGCTCGAAGCCGAGCCGCATCTGTGGATCAGCGCCGAACAGGCGCAGGTGCTGGACGGCCTCGACCTGCCGGATCTCTTCATCACCAGCGCCGCTGTCATTGAAAACGGCGCGGCGCCAGCCGATGGCTTCACGCTGCCGGACGTGCCCGGCGTCACGGTGAAGATCGATCGCGCGAAGGGCCGCAAATGCGCGCGCTCGTGGAAGATCTCGGAAGAGGTCGGCGCCGACGCCGAATATCCCGACGTCACGCCACGTGACGCGCAGGCTTTGCGCGAACTGAAGAGCGCGGGCCTGCTGTGAGCGCGACGCCCAACGCCAAAGCCCGCCTCGTCGGCGTCACCGCCGCGGCCCTGATGCTGCTCGTCGACCAGACCCACAAATTGTGGATGCTGAACGTCTACGACATGCCCAATCGCCAGCCCGTGCGGCTCGCGCCGTTTTTCGATCTGGTGATGGCGTGGAACAAGGGCGTGTCCTATTCGCTGCTCGAAGCCGACAGCGACCTTGGCCGCTACGGACTGCTCGCGCTGACGCTGGGCGCCACGGCTTTGCTGGCCTGGTGGATGTGGCGGGCGCCCCATGTCCTCACCGGCCTCGGGCTCGGCCTGATCATCGGCGGCGCTGTCGGCAACGGCATCGACCGCGCGGCCTACGGGGCGGTGGCGGACTTCTTCCATTTCCACGTCGGGACATTCTCCTGGTACGTGTTCAATCTGGCGGACGTGGGCATCGTTGCGGGCGTCGCCCTTCTTCTGTATGAGTCCGTTTTCGTGGCGGAAAAGAAGCCTGACGCGTGAGTCGCAGCGCGTCGCCCCGAAATCGCCGCGATGAAACTGCAGTTTCCCCCGGCTGGCGCCGCCTGCGCCCGCCCTCGAGCGACCTGATTGGACGATGGGAATGGCCATGAAACTTGGAACTGACGCGAGTTTTCGCATCGGCCTTCTTGGCGCCGCCGCCATGGCGCTGGCGCTTTCCGCCGCAGCCGTGCGCCCCGCCATGGCGCTGGAAGACGACGGCCGGGAGAACATCTTCTCCTCCGTCATCGGCCTGATCATGCCGGGCGACACCGATCCGGGCGCGAGCATCGAATATCGCGAGCGCGCCCCGATCGTCGTGCCGAAGAACCGCGAAGCCCTGCCGGCGCCGCAGCCCAAGGCCGCCGAGCGCGCCAAGTCCTGGCCGAAGGATCAGGAAATCGCCCGTCGTGAGGCCGAGCGCGCCCGCGCGCTGGCGCCCCGCGTCGACGAAGTCCACAACCCCGTGAGCCGCACCGAACTCGATCGCATCCGCTCCGCCGGCAACGTGCAGGGTCCGGGCGCCGACGCTTCGTGCAGCGAGCCGCTGGGCCGTCCGTGCAACCAGGAATCATTCTGGGCCACGCTGAAGAACGGCAAGTCCGCGTCGGACGACACACGCGATCTCGTGCCCGGCAAGGAAGCGTCGCGCAAGTTCCTCACCGACCCGCCGACCGGCTATCGCAAGCCGACGACGGCGCAGAAATACACCTTCGAAATCAAGAAGGAAGAAGACATCACGGACGCCCGTTCGCAGGCGATCCAGGAAAAGCGCCGTCGCGAAGACCGCTGAGCGTCGCAGGGGGTGAACTTCACCCCCTTTGCTCCTATATTGCCATAAGCCCGCCAACCGGGGCCGCGCGCCAACAGGCTCGCGCCCTGCGGCGGAAACCCGCTTCAGAACCAGGGCGCTCATGGCACGTCATTCGGTCACCGCATCACCCACGTCCTTCGGCCTGACCCCGGGCGCCGCCGGCGCCCCCGCCGCGGCCGGCCCCGTCATCTCCCATTTCAAGCTCGAGAACGGCATGGAGGTCGTGGTGATCCCCGATCACCGTGCGCCGGTCGTCACCCACATGGTCTGGTATCGCAACGGCTCCGCCGACGATCCGGCCGGCAAGTCGGGCATCGCGCATTTCCTCGAACACCTGATGTTCAAGGGCACGCAGAAACATCCGAAGGGCGAGTTCTCGGAAGTGGTCGCCGAACTCGGCGGCCAGGAGAACGCCTTCACGTCTAACGACTACACGGCCTACTACCAGCGCATGCCCAAGGCTCATCTGCCGGTCGTGATGGAGTATGAGGCCGACCGCATGCGCAATCTCGTCCTGACGGACGACGTGGTCGCGCCCGAGCGCGACGTGGTGCTGGAAGAGCGCCGCATGCGCACCGACAGCGATCCCTCGGCGCAATTGCATGAGGCCGTGCAGGCCGCGCTCTACACGCACCATCCCTACGGCAAGCCGATCATCGGCTGGAACCACGAGATCGAGGATCTCGGCCGTGAGGACGCGCTGTCCTATTACCGCCGCTTCTACACGCCCGAGAACGCGATCCTGATCGTCGCCGGCGACGTCACGCAGGACGAAGTGCGCGCGCTGGCGGGCGACATCTACGGCGCGATCCCGGCGCGCGGCGAGACGCCGAACCGTCGCCGCCCGCGCGAGCCCGAGCCCCGCGCGCATCGCCGCGTCACGCTGGCCGACGAAAAGGTCGAGCAGCCCTCGCATCAATGCGTCTATCTGGTGCCATCTTACGCCACTGCGGCGCCGGGCGAGGCCGAGGCGCTGGAAGCGCTGGCGCATCTGCTCGGCGGGGGGCCGACGAGCCTTCTCTATCGCCGCCTCGTGGTCGAGCAGAAGATCGCCGTCGTGTCGGAGTGCTACTACATGGGCACGGCGCTCGACGAGACGCGCTTCTGGCTTTACGCCATGCCGGCCGAGAACG
>JAQGKM010000026.1 GCA_028290125.1 Hyphomicrobiales bacterium
AATGCTTTCCAGATGTCCGAGCGGCACGATCTTGGGCAGCAGCACGGCGGGGCCGGGCAGGCGGCGGATCAGCTCGCTCGACAGCGCACGCGCGGCGCGGCGCGTCGGCACGTAGATGGTGGCGGCCGCGAAGTCGAGCGGCGCCATGCCCGGGCCGATGCCGCTGACGACAGCGCCGTCGAGAAGCTTCTGCGCGAATGTCGCCAGAAATGGCGCGCCGGGATGAATTGTCAGGACACGGGGAGCGCGCGCCATTCCGCCGCGCCTCAGGATGTCGAGCGCGCGATGGCGTCTTCGGCTTGCGCAATCGCCGCGGGCGTTCCGACATGCAGCCACACGCCATCGAGCCGCAGCCCGTGCAGGCGACCCTTTTCGGCCGCCGCGAAGAAGAAGGGCGCGAGTCGGAACACGTCGCGCGTGTCGTTCTCGAACAGCTCCGGCTTGATGATGCCGACTCCCGAGTAGACGAAGGGCGCGACGTCGCGTTCGTCGCGCCGCGTCAGGCGGCCTTGCGGATCCATCGTGAAATCGCCGGGCCAGTCGACGCCGACGGAAGCCGAGGCTGCGGCGACGAGCAGCAGCGCATCCATGCGCGCAGGATCCCAGGCGTCGGCAAGGCGTTGGATGTTGGACAGCGGCCCCTCGATCCAGAATGCATCCGTGTTGCAGAGGAAGAAGGGTTTGCCTTCCAAAAGCGGCAGAACTTTGCGAATGCCGCCGCCCTGGTCGAGCAATTGCGCACGCTCGTCCGAGATGACGATCCCGGGCGCCGTGCGGGTCGCCAGATGCTGTTCGATCTGGTCGGCGAGATAATGCACGTTGACGATGGCGCGCGGGACGCCGGCGCGCGCGAAGAGATCGAGGCAATGATCGATCAGCGGCTTGCCGGCGACCTTCACGAGCGGCTTGGGGATCGTGTCGGAGATCGGCCGCATGCGCGTGCCGAGTCCGGCGGCGAAGACCATGGCGGTGTCGGGCTTCACGCTCATGCGCCGTCCTTCGCGTAAAGCGAGGGCATGTGCGTCTCGAACCAGACCTTCACGCCGACCAGCGCCGGATGCGACAGATCCTTCAGCAGGTAATGCTTCACGCGCGGAATGTGCGCCAGATAGCCGGGCTTGCCGTCGCGCTTGTCGAGCCGCGCGAAAATGCCGAGCACTTTCGTCGCGCGCTGCGCGCCCATGATCGCATAGGCGCGGGCGAAGGTCTCGATGGCGAAGGCGGGATCGGCCTCGCGACGCTGGCGCAGATATTGGCCGAGCAGTTTCATCTCGAGCGTGTCCGACACGGTGACGCGCGCGTCCTGCAACAGCGAGGCGACGTCATAGGCCGGATGGCCCATCACGCAATCCTGGAAGTCGAGGATGCCGACCTTGCGCAGCCAGTCGCGCTCCGGCAGCCACATCAGGTTCGGCGAATGATAGTCGCGCAGCGTCCACGTGCGCGGGCCGGTGACGATCTCTTCCAGCGCCTCGCGCCAGACGTTGACGAAGGTTGCGCGCGCGCCCGACGACAGATGCGCGCGCGCAATGTGCGGCGCGTACCAGTCGATCAGCAGCTCGACCTCGATGCTGAGCGCCTCGATGTCGTAGGGCGGAATCGTATATCCCTCGACCGTGGCGGGCAGATCACGCGCATGCAGCGCGGCGAGCACGCTCACCGCCGCGCCGTAGCGTTCCGGCATCGGGCCGTCGGCGTCGACGACGCCCAGCGCGCCGAGATCTTCCAGGATCGCCAGTCCCTGCTCCGGCGCCGCCGCGTAAATCTCGGGCGCAGAAAAATGTTCGGTGCGCAGGCCGCGCGACAGGGCAAGAAAGGGCGTCACATCTTCCGCGAGCCGCGCGATGGCGCTGTAGGGCTTGCCCATGCGCACCGGCGGGCCGTCGGGCCGCCGCGGCGAGATCATCAGGATGGCGCGGGCACCGTCCGGCTTTTCAAGCCGCTCGTAGGCGCGCGTCGAGGCGTCACCCATCATGAAGGTGCGCTTCGCCTCGCCCCAGCCGGACGCGTTGAGCAGTTCGCTGATCGACAGTGCGCGGCGGAGCCGTTCCGCAAAGTAACCCGAGGCGACGAGCGTGGCCTTGCGCTGCGTGTCGCCCTGGCTGGCGTCGAGGCGCAATTGAACGTCGAGCCGCGTCTCGGGCAACGGACCGGCGCGATCCGCCCATTCGACCAGAAGCAGTGCGCCCTCGCTTGCCTCTTCCCAGCCGAGCTCCACGAGTTCGTCGGGTGACTTGATGCGGTAGAGATCGGCATGGACGATCGGGAAACGCTTCGCCTCGTAGACCTGCATGAGCGTGAAGGTCGGGCTCGGCACTTCCTGGTCGGGATCCTCCATCAGTTCGCGGATCAGCGCGCGCGCCAGCGTCGTCTTGCCGGCGCCGAGGTCGCCCGAGAGCGTCACGAGATCGCCGGCCGCGACGACGGACGCGATGCGTCGCGCCAGCGCGGCGGTGTCGCTTTCGTCGGCGAGGTCGTAGTCGAAACGCGCGTCTTCCGCCAAGGCGGAGCTCCTTATGCAGTAGCCGATTTTATCACGACAGCGGCGTCATCGGGAAAAATGCAGGTGACCACCGTTCCTTCACCGGGCGCGGACTGGATGTCGACCTCGCCGCCGTGCAGTTCGACGAAGGATCGCACGATCGAAAGCCCGAGTCCGACGCCGCGATGACGCGAGCCGACGGTGTGGGTCTGGAAACGGTCGAACACGCGGTCGAGCACGTCGAGCGGAATGCCGCGGCCCTGGTCCGACACCTTGAACACGATCTGGCCGGGGCGGCGCAAGGCCGCCAGCGTGACCGTCTGGCCGGGCTCCGAGAAACCGATGGCGTTGGACAGCAGGTTGAACAGCACCTGCCTGATCCGCTTGGCGTCGGCGCGGAACGAGCCGATGTCGTCGAGCGCGACGATGTTCAGGTGGATGTTGGACTCAGCCAGCCTGTCCTGCAGACCCTCGGCCGCCGCCGAGATGGTGGCGCGGATGTCGACATATTCGAGCGACAGCTCCATCGCGTCGGTGTCGATCGAGGCGAGGTCGAGAATGTCGTTGATGATCGCCAGCAGCGCGGCCGAGGACTTCAGCACATAGCCGGTGTATTCGCGCTGCTTCGGATTGAGCGGACCGACCGCGCCTTCGCCGAGCAGCTGGATGAAGCCGATGATGTTGGTGAGCGGCGAGCGCAATTCGTAGGAGACATGGTGCACGAAGTCGTTGCGGAGCTTTTCCGCATCGAGCAGCGCCTGGTTGCGATCGGTCAGCGCGCGTTCGACGCTGACGCTCGCCGACACGTCGATGAAGGTCAGCAGCGTCGCGCCGTCCGGCAGGGGCGCGGTGACGCAGTCGATGATCGAGCCGTCGCGGCGCGCCATGCGGCGCTCGAACCCCTCGCGCGCATCCTGCAGGCCAGCCACGAGACTGCGCAGATCGTCCCAGTCCTCGCGCTTGTCGTGCAGCGCCATGCAGGCGCGCATTACCTGGTCGAAATGCGGCTTCTCGGCAAGCGCGGTCGCATCGCAGCGCCACAACGACGCGAAGGCCGGGTTGAAGAGCTTCAGGCGTCCGTCGGTGCCGAACACCGCGACGCCTTCCTTCAGCGAGTCGAGCGTCTCGCCCTGCACGCGCATCAGCGCATTGTAGGATGACTCGAGATGGAAGCGCTCGGTGACGTCGTCGAACAGATAGGTGACGCCGCCCTGCGGATTGGGATTGATGACGACGCGCAGCGTGCGCGCGCCCGGCAGGTACCAGACGTGCTCGGTGGTCTCGACGGTTTGGTAGGCCTGCATGAGGCCGTTCTTCCACGTGCGGAAATCGGCCTGTTCCGGCAGGCGGCCTTCCGCGCGCAAGCGGTCGAGAATTTCGGAATCGGCAGGCGCCTGATCGAGGAACGCGGAATCGAGCGACCACAATTGCGCATAGGCCGTGTTGTAGAAGACGAGCCGACGGCCGGAATCGAAGATCGCCACGGCGGTCGACAATTGATCGAGCGTGCGCCGGTGCGCATCCATCTGGCGGCCGAGATCGGCGCGCACTTGTTCGAGATCCGACACGTCGGTCGCGAGTCCGCCGGAGCCATGCTCCATCGGCACATCGGTGACGTCGAGCATGCGCCGCGCGCCAGCGACGACCGCCGGCACGCGCTGGCGCCAGACCTCCGCCTTCCCGCGTGCGTCTTCCACGCTGCGACGGATCGGTTCGTCGAGCAGTTCGAGCCCGCGGCTGATGACATCGTCGCGCCGCTCGGCCTCGACAGCGCGCACATAGGCGCGGTTGACCCAGGTGAGCCGGCCCTGCGGATCGCGCAGCCACGCGGGCGCCGGCGCGGAATCGAGCATGGCGCGCAAGCCGTCGCGTTCGAAGACGGAATTGGAAAAGGCCTCGCGCAGACGCGTGAGTTCGAGCCTGTCGCCGGAGACATCGCGAATGCGCATGACGGCGCGGCCCGCGACGGCGCGGCCTTCGGTTTCGAGATGCCGTCCGGTCAACGTGACGAGCGGCAGGCGAAACGCCTCGCCGCGATCGCGCAGCCGCTCGACGGCGCGCTCGAGTTGCTGGGCGATCATTGGCGTCAGCCAAGAACCGAAGGCGAGCACGCGGCGCGGCGGCGACAGTTCGGTGAGCTGCGCGACATCGCCTTCAATATCGGGCTCCTCGTAGCTCGACCCCCAGCAGATGGTGATCTGCAATTCGGCGGCGAGAAAGACTTCCGCGCGGTCGAGGCGCGCACGCATGGCGACGAGTTCGGCCTTGAGGCCGGCCTCGCGCTTCGCCGCCGACTTGCGGCCGGCCATATGCAGAAGAGTCGCGGTGGTGGCGAAGACGCCGAGCGCGAGAGCCGCGGAAACACCGATGAATTCAGGTTGATCGTAGAGGGAATTGCCCGCTGCGCTGACATGGGTGGCGCTGGCGAGGGCGGCTGTCGATAGTATGATGGGCGTCGGCCACAGAGCCGTGCACGCGCGCATCGCCTGCCGCCAAACGCGTTTTTGCAGTCCCATTCCCCGTATGCCCCTGCGGTCGTTCGAAAAATCCGTGCGGTCCCCCCGCATGGCATCGATCGCGGCGCAAACTCGAAACTCCGCCGATCCCCGAATCAGGTCACTTTAGACGGGCGGGGACTCCCGACAAAGTGGTTAACAAAAAGGAAACGCCCCTGCCGGAGGGGCAGGGGCGTTGAAAGGACGTTTTGCGGAGAGCTGTTGCTCAATAGCGATAGTGGTCCGGCTTGTAGGGTCCCTGCTCGGGCAGGCCGAGGTAGGTCGCCTGCTCGTTGGTGAGCTTGGTGAGCTTCACGCCGATCTTGTCGAGATGAAGCGCCGCGACCTTCTCGTCCAGATGCTTGGGCAGCGTGTAGACCTTGCGCTCGTACTGGCCCTGCTTGGTCCAGAGCTCGATCTGCGCCAGCGTCTGGTTGGTGAAGGAGGCCGACATCACGAAGGACGGGTGGCCCGTCGCATTGCCGAGATTCACCAGGCGGCCTTCCGACAGCAGGATGATGCGCTTGCCGTCGACGAACTCGATCTCGTCGACCTGCGGCTTGATGTTGTTCCACTTGAAGTTGCGCAGCCCGCCGACCTGGATCTCCGAGTCGAAGTGGCCAATGTTGCAGACGATGGCGCGATCCTTCATGGCGCGCATGTGGTCGACGGTGATGACGTCCACATTGCCGGTCGCCGTGACGAAGATGTCGGCGCGCACGGCGGCGTCTTCCATAGTGGTGACTTCATAGCCTTCCATCGCTGCCTGCAGCGCGCAGATCGGATCGATCTCCGAGACCATGACGCGGCAACCCGCATTGCGCAGCGAGGCGGCCGAACCCTTGCCGACGTCGCCGAAGCCCGCAACCATCGCGACCTTGCCGGCCATCATGACGTCGGTGCCGCGGCGGATGCCGTCGACCAGCGATTCCTTGCAGCCGTAGAGATTGTCGAACTTCGACTTCGTCACCGAGTCGTTGACGTTGATCGCCGGCCACAGCAGCGAGCCGTCCTTCTCCATGTTGTAGAGACGGTGCACGCCCGTGGTGGTCTCTTCCGAGACGCCCTTGATGGCGAGGCCATTGCGCGTGTACCAGCCCGGATTGGCCTTGAGGCGCTTCTTGATGGTGGCGAAGAGCACTTCCTCTTCTTCATTGCCGGCCTTCTCGAGGAAGGCGACATCGCCCTTCTCGGCGCGCATGCCGAGGTGGATCAGCATGGTGGCGTCGCCGCCGTCGTCGAGGATCATGTTCGGCGTGCCGCCGTCAGACCATTCGAAGATGCGGTGCGTGTAATCCCAATAGTCTTCCAGGCTCTCGCCCTTGATCGCGAAGACCGGCGTGCCGGCGGCCGCGATGGCGGCGGCGGCGTGGTCCTGCGTCGAGTAGATGTTGCACGAGGCCCAGCGGACGTCGGCGCCGAGCGCCTTCAGCGTCTCGATCAGCACGCCGGTCTGGATGGTCATGTGCAGGGAGCCGGCGACGCGCGCGCCCTTGAGCGGCTGCGACGCGCCATATTCGGCGCGGGTCGACATGAGGCCGGGCATTTCCGTCTCGGCGATCGCGAGCTCCTTGCGGCCCCACTCGGCGAGCTTGATGTCGGCGACGACGTAATCGTTGAAATGAGCGGTCATGGTCTGCCTCGGTTGATTGTGGGCCGCTCTATAGCAGGGCGGCCCGCCCGGGGCAATGGACATATAAAGATGTCTTTATATCGCTTACGCTGCGGCTCCCCATTTCGTGAAGGCGAGGCGCACCCGTGTTCAGCCGCCTAGCGCCTCCGCGCTCAGCCAGAACACCTCGCCCGAGCTCTGCTCCGTGTCGAGCCAGAGAAAGGGCAGGTCCGGGAATTCGGCTTCGAGGATCTCGCGGTCCTCGCCCATTTCGCAGAGCAGTCCGCCGCCCGCGTTCAGGTGACGTCCGGCGTCGGCGAGGATGCGGCGGACGATGTCGAGCCCGTCCTCGCCCGAGCCCAGCGCCATTTCGGGCTCGTGGGCATATTCCGGCGGCAGTTCGGACATGACCTGCGCGCCCACATAAGGCGGGTTGGTGATGATGAGGTCGTAGCGGCGACCTTTCAGCGGCGCGAACAGGTCGCCCTGCACGAGGCCGATGCGGTCCGACAGCCCGCTCGCCGCCAGATTGATCTTCGCCACCTCCAGCGCATCGCCCGACAGGTCGACCGCGTCGATCATGGCGTGCGGGAAGGTCTGCGCCATCAGAATGGCGAGGCAACCGGACCCGGTGCAGAGATCGAGGGCCGAGGTCACGGATTGCGGATCGAGCAGGCTGGAGGCGTCCTCGCCGGAAAACAGACCGGTGCGCAGCAATTCGCCGATGAAGGAGCGCGGCACGATCACCCGCTCGTCGACGTAGAACGGCACGCCGCCGACATAGGCCTTGTTGAGCAGATAGGAGGCGGGCTTGCGCGTGGTCACGCGGTCGTGGATCAGCCTGGCGAGCCGGTCGCGTTCGGCGGGAAGCAGGCGGGCGTCGAAAAACGGCTCCAGCCGGTCGATCGGCAACGACAGGCCTTCGAGGATGATGAAGGCCGCCTCGTCCAGCGCATCTGTGGTGCCGTGGCCGAACACCAGCTCGTGCGCCCGGAACAGGCTGACGGCGCAGCGCAGGAAATCGCGCGGGGTGACGAATTCGGCGGCCATCGCCGAGGCGTCGGGAAGAAAGTCGGTCATGTGCGGCTCCGGGGCGGGTCCGCGCGGTGTAGCCCGGGCGCCCGCAGGTGTCGAGCGCACGGCGCTCGCCTCCGGCCCGCAAGCCTGTCATCCTGCGGGCGATTCGTGTTTATTCCTTTTCCAGCCGGTTCATTTGATGCCCGACACCAAGATCGGCGCGCCGCGATCGCGGGACTTCGCCCTCTGTCTCGAAATCGCCGACCGCGAGCGCCGGAACGACACGCACGAAAAAGCGCTCGCGATCTACAGGATCGTGCTGGCGCAATGTCCCGCCTACGAGCAGGGCTGGCGCGACTGGCCCGGCGCGGAGCGCAACCCCGAGGCCAGCGACTACTCACGCACGATCCAGGTCGCCGACCGCGAGCAGCAGGACGGCCGCTTCGAAACGGCGGCCGCGCTGTACCGCGTCGTTCTCGCGCGGGCGCCGGCTTACGTCGAAGGTCAGGCGAAGCTCGCCCGTTCGCTGTTCTGCCTGCGGCGGTGGGACGAGGCGTGGCGCGCCTTCGACATCCGCTTCAAGCTGATGGACACGCCGCCCGCCGTGAATGCGCGCAGCGCCGACGGCGTGCCGCGCGATCTGCCCCGCATCGTCGAAGGTCCGCCGCCGCCGCGCCTGCTGGTGCTGTGCGAGCAGGGCATGGGCGACACCGTCCAGTTTTCGCGGTTCCTGCCGCGGCTCATGGAGGCGGGGGTCGATCTGCAGGTCGTCATCCCGCAGCGTCTGTTCGGCCTGCTGCGCACGCTCGATCCGGCCCCGCCCTGCCTGCCCGGCGAGGTGCCGTCCTCGCTGAGGGACGTCGAGAACTGGACCACGATGATGGACCTGCCGCTCCTGCTTGGATTGAAGGAGGCCGACTACCTTGCGCGCGAACCTTATCTGCGCGCCGACCCCGTGCGCGTCGCGCGCTGGCGTGACTGGCTGGCGACCCGGCAGGGCGGGCGAACCGGGCCGGTGATCGCCTTCTGCTGGCGCGGCAATCCTGAACATAAGCTCGATCCGTCGCGTTCGGCAAAGCTCGCAGATCTCGCGCCGCTGGCCGATATTCCGGATGCGACGCTGATCTGCCTGCAGCACAATGCGACCGACGAGGAGATCGCAGCCAGCGGCTTTGGCGACAGGATCGTCCGGCCCGGACCGGACTTCGACTCCGGCATCGACGCATTTCTGGATTCCGCGGCGCTACTCACGCTGGTCGACCGCCTGGTCTGCGTGGACACGTCGCTCGCCCATGTCGCCGGCGCCCTGCATTGCCGTGTCGAGATGATGATCACGCACGACTGGGCCGACTGGCGCTGGATCGACCGGGCCGACTTCAACGTCTGGTATCCGACGATGCGGATCTGGCGCCGGGAGAAAGAGGGCTCGTATCGCGACGTCGCGGCGCGGATCGCGCAGGCGGTCGCCACGGTGGACACGTCGAAAGCCTTGCCCTAGTTTTCCCGCCAACAAACGGGAGGACTTCATGACCACGACGATCAAGGGCGCCGCGCGCCTTCTACTGGCCGGCGCCGCGCTGGGCGCGCTCATGGCGCCCGCACTCGCGCAGGACTTCACCAAGAAGACCGTCACGGTCTACATCGGCAATACATCGGGCGGCAGCTATGACCTTTATGGCCGCGTCGTCGCACGCTACTTCGGCAAGCATCTGCCGGGCGCCCCGACGGTCATCGCCACCAACATGCCGGGCGCCGGCACGCTGCGCGCCGCCAACTACATCTACGAAGTCGCCCCGAAGGACGGCACCGCGATCGGCATCGTCACCGAGACGCTCGCTGTCGAGCAGGCCACCGGCAATCCGGCCGTGCAGTTCGACGCCGCGAAATTCAACTGGGTCGGCCGCATCGCGTCTTCCAACAACATCCACTTCCAGTGGCACACGGCCAAAGCGCAGTCGCTCGATGACTTGAAGAAGTTCGAGACGCAGGTCGCCGCCTCCGGCGCGGTAAACATTTCGGAAGTCGTGCCGAAGATGTTGAATGCGACCATCGGCACCAAGTTCAAGATCATCTCGGGCTTCCCGGCATCCGCTGAAGGCATGCTGGCGATGGAGCGCGGCGAAGTGGATGGCACCGCAAGTTCATGGGCCGCGGTTCGCACCGGCAAGAAGCAGTGGCTTGAAGAGAAGAAAATCAAGATCATCCTGCAGGACGTGCCCGAACGCGCAGCCGACCTGCCGGACGTGCCGGCGCTCGGCGAACTCGGCGACAACGAAGC
>JAQGKM010000038.1 GCA_028290125.1 Hyphomicrobiales bacterium
ACGCCCGCAACGAGATCACGCGCTGGTCGATCTACGACTACGTCATCGTCAACGAGGACATCCAGACGGCGCTGGCGGAAGTGAAGTCGATCCTCATCGCCGAACGTCTCAAGCGCGCGCGCTCGGCGCAGGGCATCAACGCATTCGTAGAGAAGTTGCTCAGCGAGGGGTGAGGGCTTCAGGGGCTTCGTCCTTCTCCCAGAGGGAGAAGGTGGCGCGCAACGCGCGACGGATGAGGGGTTACGTTCTCAGCCGGAGAGGCGGAAACCCCTCACCCCGGCTCGGGGCCTTGCCCCGAGTCCGCCCTCTCCCGATGGGAGAGGGTCGCGCCACTCACGCGCTACCCATCTCCTCGGCCACGCGCGCGAGCGTGGCGAAGCCCGCCACATCGACTTCCTCCGCGCGCTTCGTCTCTTCGATTCCTGCCGCCTTCAGCAGCTCCAGCGCGTCGAGCGTGCGGCCGTTCACCGCCAGTCCCTTGAGCGATTGACGCAGCATCTTGCGGCGCTGGTTGAACGCCGACGCCGTCACGGCCGTGAGAACGTTTCCGTTGCAGGGCAGGGGTTTTGCGCGCGGGAGCAGCTCCACCACGGAGGACGTCACCTTCGGCGGCGGGGAGAAGGCCGAGGGCGGCACGTCGAACAGGATACGCGATTGCGCGCGCCACCCCGCGAGCACGCCAAGGCGCCCGTAGTCGACGCGTTGCGCCGGCGTCGCGACGATGCGCTCGGCGACTTCGCGCTGGAACATCAGCGTCATCCGGTCGAACCACGGCGGCCACGGATCGCTCTCGAGCCAGCCCGCCAGCAGCACCGTGCCGATGTTGTAGGGCAGGTTGGCGCAGATGCGCACGGGGCCGGTGACGTCGGCGACGAGCGCGCGCCAGTCGGTTTCCAGCGCATCGCCTTCGACGACCTGCAGGCGGCCCGGATAGGCGGCGGCGACATCGGCCAGCGCCGCGAGGCAACGCTCGTCGCGCTCGACCGCGATGACGCGCTGCGCGCCTTCCATCAGCAGCGCGCGCGTAAGCCCGCCGGGGCCGGGGCCGACTTCGACCACGGTGACGCCATCCAGCGGGCCAGCCGCGCGGGCGATGCGGCCCGTCAGGTTGAGATCGAAAAGGAAGTTCTGTCCCAGCGACTTTCGCGCCGCGAGATCATATTGCGCGACGACGTCGCGCAGCGGCGGGAGACCGTCGGGACTCTTGCCGTCGCTCATGCGCCGCCCGCGCGATCGGCCAGCAGCGCGGCGAGATCGAGCGCGGCGATCAGGCTCGCCGCATGGGCGACGCCCTGGCCCGCAATGTCGAAAGCCGTGCCGTGATCCGGCGAGGTGCGGATGAACGGCAGGCCGAGCGTCAGATTGACGGCGCTGTCGAACGCCAGCGTCTTGATCGGGATCAGCGCCTGGTCGTGGTACATGCACAGCACCGCGTCGTAGGTCGTGCGTGCGGTGGCGTGGAACAGCGTGTCGGGCGGCAGCGGCCCGCGCGCATCGATGCCTTCCGCCCGCAGGCGCGCAACGGCCGGCGCGACGATCTCGATGTCCTCGCGACCCATGGCGCCGTTCTCACCCGCGTGCGGGTTGAGGCCCGCGACCGCGAGACGGGGTGACGCAACACGGAATTTGGCGCGCATGTCAGCCGCGACGATGCGGCCGGTTTCGACGATCAGCTCGGTCGTCAGTTCGGCGATGGCGCGCGCCAGCGAGACGTGGATCGTGACCGGCACGACCGCCAGCGCCGGCGACCACAGCATCATCACGGGCAGCACCTTGCCGCCGGAGTGACGCTCGGCCAGTTCGCCCAGGAACTCGGTGTGGCCGGGGTGCCGGAACCCCGCGCCGTACAGCACATCCTTGGAGATCGGATTGGTGACGACCGCCGCGGCCTCGCCGGCCTGCACCAGCGCCACGGCCTGCTCGATGGCCGCGATGGTGACGGGCGCGTCTGCGGCGTCGGGTCGGCCCGGAACGCCGCGCACGGTGCCGATGGGCAGCACGGGCAGCGCGGTCGCGAAGGCGTCGTTCGCCTGCGCGGGCGTCACGCGCGCGACGGGTACGGACAGCGACAAAGCCTGCGCGGTGCGCTCGAACAGGTCGGGATCGCCGAGGACGAAGAACGGGCGCGTGTCGTCGCGACGCGACATCCAGGCCTTCAGCGCGACTTCGGGACCGATGCCCGACGGATCGCCTTGCGACAGGGCGAGGGGGAGGTGTCGGGAGCGCGTGATCATGCGCCTCTCATGCGACGGCCTTGGCCGTCGCGTCAATGGGCTAACTCAGTGGGCGACGTCGCCGCCGAACAGGCCGGCCACGGACGACGCCACCTTGGCTTCGCCGAGCGTGCGCAGCTGGAGCTGGAACACCACGGTCTGGTTGCGGGTCGTCGGCGTGCCGTTGACGCTCTGCGGGAAGGTCGACGTGTAGTTGACCGTCAGGGTCGCGCATTCGTCCCTGTAGCCCGCGCCGAGGCCGAGGCCCGCAACCGAGAACAGCGGCTTCGAGTCCGACGGCGACGCCGTGTAGAGGTGGCGCGACATGTCGAAGATCACGCTGCCGTTGACGAAGATATTGTTGTCGAAGTTGTAGACCGAGTTGGCGGCAAGGCCTTCGCGGCGCTTGTCGTAACCGAGCAGCGGCTGCGCCTCGTAGCGGGCATACTGGAGGCCGGCGCCCAGCGCGCCCCAGCGGGCGTTGGCGAGGAAGTCGACGCGGCGCAGACTGTAGTCGTCAGGATCGAACCGGCCCTTGGCGACGAAGGTGTAATTCGTGTTCGGCGCAAAGGCCGCACGCGTCACGAAGTCGGACTGCTTGGTGTCGAGGCCCGACGAGAGGCCGATGTTGGCGGCGTCCGGCGAGGCGTAGGAATTGCGCCCGGCGAGTTGATAGGACTGGCCGGCCATCAGGCTCGCGTAGCCGCCGCCGTCGAATTTCGCCGTGTATTGCGCGCCGTAGTTCGCCCGCACGCCGCCTTCGAAGCGGTCGTAGCCGGAATATTTGGAAATCGAGAACAGGTTCGAATCGTCGAACACGAGGCTCTGCGCATCCTCGTTGACGAGCGCCTGGCTGGTCACTTCGCTCGGGCGCACGATGATCTGGGCGATCGGCTCGACCACATGCGTGATGCCCTGTGTGCGGGCGATCAGCGGCAGGCGATATTCGACGCCTGCGCCCGCCATGCCGCGTCCGCGGAACGTGTCGGGGTTGCCGCCGAGGAAGTTCGCCTGGTCGGCGTTGTTGCCGATCGCAATGCCGCCGGCGAAATAAGAGCCGGTCTTGTCGAGCGACAGCCACGATCCGTTCAGATTGGCGAAGGCGAACGGCGTCCAGACCTGGCCGATCGGATCGATGAACTGGCGCTTCCATGTCAGGTTCGCGGTCATGCGGGTGTATTCGCCCGCGATGCCGCGCAGCAGGCAGTCCGATGGTTTGTAGCCGGTCGGGTGCTGATTGCAGATTTGGTAGAGATTGTAGGTCGGGTCGAACTTCAGGCCGGTCGTCGACTCGTAAACCGCCTGCTGGCGCTGGATCGACGTCAGGTTGAAATCGAGCTCGATCTGTCCGCCGATGCCCGCGCTGCGCTCGGGGCGGATGTCGAAGGTCTTGTTGTAGTCGAGGACAGGCGCGACGAAGGGCTGCTGTTCCTGCCGGTCATAGGCGGAGAGACCCTGGAAGTAATAGCCGCGCAGGTCGAAATAGCCGCGTCCGGCCTGTCCGGTCAGATAGACCTGAGACGTGCGTTCGCGGAAGTAATTGCTGCTGAGCGTCTGGTTGGACTGCTTGTAGTCTTCCCAGAAATACTTGTCGGTGGCGAAGCCGAGATCCCAGCCGAAGCGCCACTTCTCGTTGATGTAGAATTCGCCGGACGTGTCGACCGAGCCGCGGAAGTTGCGGTTTCCGGCGCCGTAGGGCGCGGCGATGAAAGCGTCCGGGCTGGCCTGCTGGATGCCGGCGACGCGGAACGAATAGGAGCCGTTGGTGACGCGATGGCGGAATTCGACGTCCGCCAGCAGACCCTGCCGCGACAGCACGGTCGGCGTCGCGGTGATGTCCATGGAGGGCGAGATCGCCCAGAAATACGGGGCTGCGATGCCGAACCCGAGTTGGTCCTTCATCACGTAATGCGGCATCAGCCAGCCGGTGCGGCGCTTCACCGTCGGATCGGGCGCGGAGAAGAACGGCAGATAGGCGACCGGCATTCCGAAGAGTTCGAGCGTCGCCTCTTCGTAGTAGATCGTCTGCTCGTCGTTCTGGTGGATGATCCGCTTGGCGCGAACCTGCCAGAGCGGCGGCTTCGTCGGATCTTCCTTGCAGGCGTCGCAGGCCGTGTAGGTGCCGTTCTCGAACACCGTGGTCTGGCCATAAAGGCGCTCGACGCGCGGCGCGGACATGTGCGTGTTTTCCGCCGTGTCCATCTTCAGGCTGTCGATGAAGCCTGTCTTGAAATCGTTGGTGAGCTCCATCCGGTCCGCATACGAGACGGTGCCGTTGGTCTCGGTCATCCGCGCGTGCCCTTCGGCGTGCACGCGGTTGGTGTTGCGGTCGAGCGTCACGCGATCGGCTTCGAGCACGCGGCCCTGATAGTAGAGCTGCACGTTGCCCGACGCGCCGACCTTGTTCGTCTTGCTGTCGTAGATCAGCTCCTTGGCCTGCACGAGAAGGCGGTCGGGCTGGTCGGTTTTCTTCGGCGCGATTCGGTCGTTTAGGGTCTGCGCGAGAACGGGCGCAAAGACCGCCGACAGGCCTGTCGCGACGATGGCGGTCGAGAGCAGGAGGGCCACGCCCAGCGAACGCGAGCGACCGAGGCTTCCGGCGCGATTCACCGCGCGCAGAGCCGACTGGGCGCTGACGCTCAGGGCTGCGGCCGCGGCTCCAAACAGGGAGCCAAGCGTCGCCGCGGGGCCATTACGCCGCCCCATCAACCATCCTCCTGATGCAATAAAACCAAGACGCTCAATAGACTGCCCATCAGTGCCGGGGCCCATGCCGCCACAGGGGCGCTCAGGATTCCAGCGCCGCCCAAGTCAGTCATAAGCTTCGTTACAACATAAAGCACGAAGCCTGCAGCCACGCCACCGGAAACCATGCGCGCCACGCCGCCCATTCGAAAGAATCTTAGCGAAAAGGAAGCGGCGATCAAAACCATGGCGACAAGAAGGAGAGGGCGGGCCAGAAGTACTTGAAACTTCAGCCTGTACGAGGTCGCATCGAGCCCCGCGGCCTCGGTCCTGCGACTCACATCCGGCAGGGTCCAGAAGGGCACGGCGTCGGCCGTCACGAACGACTGGCTGACCTGGTCGGCGGACAGGTAGGTGGGCAGCAGATAGCGCTCGACGGTGCGCGGCTCGGCGCCCGGGGTGGTCACGCGTCCGTTCTCCAGCACCCAGGTTCCGGGCTCGAGATGAGCGCGGGCGGCGTCGACGCGTTCGACGAAGCGATTCTCGAGATCGAAGACAAAGGCCGAGACGCTGCCGAGTTGGGCGCCACGGTCGCTCGACTGCTCGGCCCGCAGGATGGACTGGCCCTGCGCGCCGCGCTGGCGAATCCACAGGCTGCTGTCGCCCTCCAGCGGACCGGTGCGGCCAAACAGGCTGAGTTCGATGGCGTCGGCGCGTTGCTTCATCATCGCGGCGAGCGGATTGTAGACGCCGACCGACAAGGCGCCGACCAGCAGGACGATGAGAACCGGCGGCGTCAGGAACTGCCAGACCGAGACGCCGGCGGCGCGCGCGACCACGAGCTCCAGCCTCCGGGTCAGGCCGATGAACGCCACCATGGCGCCGCCGAGCGTGGCGAAGGGCAGCACCTGCTCGGTGACGGTCGGCACGCGCAAGAGCGTTAGTCCGGCGATCCCGATCGTCGAGATCGACTTGGCGTCGCCCGCCTTGCGGAGCATTTCGACGAAATCGATCAGGTAGATGAGCACGAAAATGGTGGCGAAAACCGCGAGGATCGAGCGCGTGAACCGGCCCGCCAGATAGAGTCCGAGGGTGCGCCCGATCATGCGGCGCTCCCGCTGTGCAAGGAGGCGGGGCGCCGGAGCGCGCCGAGTCGCTCCGCCAGGCGCCGCGGGGCATCGGGTGCGATCACGTAAATCAGCGACGCCGCAAAGGCCAGCAGCGGCAGGCCGTAGGCGAGCCAGACCGCGTTCTCCGAGCGGACCAGCATGGCGGCCGTACCAAAACCCGCCAGCCGAAGCGTGAGGGCGATCCCGATGGCGATTGCGATGGCGACGCCACGCCCCTGCCGGGTGGTCTTGGGCTGATGCAGGGCGGCGAAGGCCACCATCGTGAAGACGAGCGCAAACAGCGGGTTCAGGAACCGCTCGTGCAATTCCTGGCGGAACCGTCCCGGATTGGCCCGCACCATGGGTTCATTCGGATCCCGCCGCAGCAGTTCGAGCGTGGTGCGTTCGCGCGGCCGCACCGGTCCGGTCTCGTCCGGGCTGAACTGTGCAAGGTCGATGGCGTAGCGCTCGAAGGCGATGATCGCCGGGTCGAGCGAGTCCTTCGCCTGGCGCTGGATGCTGCCCTTCTCGAGCACGAGATAGTTCTGCGGCCCCATTTCGATGGTGCGGCCCGCCTCGGCGATATAGGTCGCGGTCTTGTCGGGCTCGCGGCGGTCCTGGATGAACAGGCCATGCATGTCGCCATTGGGCGCACGCTCGCGATAGTGAAAGACGAAGCCGTTATCGAGATAGATGAACTGGCCCTCGCGGATCACGCGGGTCAGCATGTCGGCGCGGATCTTGGTCAGCTGCGACGTGATTTCGCGGAAGCTCGCGGGCATCGCCCAGAGCGAGGTCGCGGCGACCAGCGCGGTGCCGAATACGGCCAGGAAGGCGAAGGGCGCGAGGAGCCGGAGGCCCGACATGCCGGTGGCGCTCATCACCACGAGTTCGCTGTCGCCGTTCAACTTGTTGAGCGTGTAGAGCACCGCGATGAAGATCGCGATCGGGGCGATCACCATGACGAGGGACGGGATCGTGAGCCCTGTGACCGCGAGGAAGATCCACAGCGTCTGGCCCTTGGTGGCCATCAGGTCGACCTGGCGCAAAGCGATCGCCAGCCAGACCACGCCAGTCAACAGGCAAAGGCCCGTCAGGAACGCGCCCAACGCAGTCCGAAACACATATCGCTCGAAGATCGACATTAACGACTGCTGACGCCCTTTGAAGCCTGACGCGACTCGGCGCTGCGCATCCGTGGCGGCTCCCTCAAATCGCTACTCATTCACTACCCTGCAAGCAAGACCTCGCGGCGTCGCCGGGGCAGACGAAAGCCAAGCGTTGCGTTGATGACACTGTCGCCTGTCGTCACGACATTTTCAGGGCGAAGATTTAACTGTCTGAGGCCGCGCGTCTGATCTTGCTTGCAAAGAGCGCGTCGCGCATGGCACTCCGGTCTGTGACATGACGCGGCGCCGCCGCCCGGATCCGGATGGCGGCCCGCACCTGCGCGAGGAAACTATGGCCGAGACAGTCCAGATCGATTTCACCGCCCTCAAGGACGCCGCATCTACGCCGAAGGGGCGTGGAGCCAAGGCGTCGGGCGGCACGCTTGTGGTTCTGGCCGGCGCCGACCTCGCCATGTCCGACGAAACGAAAGCGCTCCTCGGCGACGCCGCCGATCTTGTCGCCCGCGCGGCCGCGACCGCCAAGTTCAAGGGCGCGAGCGGCTCGTCCCTCGACATTCTGGCGCCCGCAGGACTGGCGTTCGATCGCCTGATGGTGATCGGCACCTCGAAGAAGCCCGCCAAGGATGCGCCGCCCGCAGCGCCTGATTACGTGTCGCTCGGCGGCGCCATCATGGGCAAGATCGGCGGCTCGGCCCGCGTGACCGTGGTGTTCGACCTGCCGGAGACGCCCGAGAATGGCGGGGCCGCGGCGGCCGACGCCATGCTCGGCATGCGCCTGCGCGCCTACAAGTTCGACCTCTACAAGACCAAGAAGGGCGAAGACGACGACAAGGCCGACGCCAAGGTCGCGATCTCGCTCGCCGTCGCCGATCCCGCCGCCGCCAAGCGCGAGGCCAAGCATCGCGAGGCGCTGGCCGAGGGCGTCACCATCGCCCGCACGCTCGTCAACGAACCGCCGAACGTGCTGTTTCCCGCAGCTTTCGCCGACCGCGCCAAGGAGCTGCAGAAGCTCGGCGTCGAAGTTGAAGTTCTGGGTGAGAAAGAACTCGCGAAGCTCGGCTTCCGCGCGCTGCTCGCGGTCGGCCAGGGGTCCGAGTTCGAGAGCAAGGTCGTCGTCATGCGCTGGAACGGCGCGAAGAGCGTCAAGGGCGACAAGGCCCGTCCGGTCGCCTTCGTCGGCAAGGGCGTCTGCTTCGACTCCGGCGGCATTTCGATCAAGCCGGGCGGCGGCATGGAGGACATGAAGGGCGACATGGCGGGCGCGGCCTGCGTGGTCGGCCTGATGCATGCGCTGGCGTCCCGCAAGGCGAAGGTCAACGCCATCGGGGCCATCGGCATTGTCGAGAACATGCCCGACGGCAAGGCGCAGCGCCCGGGCGACATCGTGAAGTCGCTGTCGGGCCAGACCATCGAGATCATCAACACGGACGCCGAAGGCCGCCTCGTCCTGTGCGACGTGCTCTGGTACGTGCAGGACAAGTACAAGCCGAAGTTCATGGTCAACCTGGCGACGCTGACCGGCGCCATCCTGGTCGCGCTCGGCACCGAATATGCGGGCCTGTTCTCCAACAACGACGAATTGTCGGGGCTGCTGTCGAAGGCCGGCGAGGACACGGGCGAAAAGGTCTGGCGCATGCCGCTCGGGCCCAATTACGACAAGCTGCTCGACTCGCGCTTCGCCGACATGAAGCACGTCGGCGGCCGTCATGCGGGGTCGATCACGGCGGCGCAGTTCCTGCAGCGGTTCGTGAACGGCACGCCGTGGGCGCATCTCGACATCGCCGGCACCGGCATGTCGTCACCGTCTAGCGACATCAATCAGAGCTGGGGTTCGGGCTGGGGCGTGCGCCTGCTCGATCGTCTGGTCGAAGACAATTACGAAGGCTGAACGTTCCCCCGAAGAGGCTGATCGTCACCATGAGACACCTGCTTGCGGCGAGTGGTTTCCTGTTTCTCTCGACACTGGCGGCGTCCGCGCAGTCCGGGCGTGCGCCCAGTTGCGGCATGTTCCAGTCGACCTTCATCCGTGAGACGAACGAGGTCAACGCGGCCTTCGTGCGTCCGCTGGTCGTGTCGCGCAACGCGTCGCGCAGCGACTTCTTCGATCTCGTCACCAACGTCCGCATCGACGGCCTGCTGGAATGCCAGGGCGATACGCTGGTGCGCTTCGAGGTGAAGATCGGCTTGCCGTCCGACGCCGCCACGATGGCGAAGTTCGAGCAGGTGCAGACCGCCGCCGTGCGGGCCGCCCTCGGCTGGGCGCCGGCGCGCGCCACCAAGGCGGTGACGACGATGAGCAAGGAAGCGGATGAATATCTGCGCGCCTCCAGCCAGCGCGGCGATGTCGTGGTCGCCGGCAAGACCGAATACCATGAGGGCGGCGCCGATCTCGGCATGATCTGGACCCCGCGCGACCGGACGCTGGTCATCGTCGGCTCGGGCATCTGACATGAGCGACGAGAAGCCGGTCGAAATCTTCTTCTATCAGCTCATGTCCAAGCCGCTCGAAAAGGCGCTCCCGCAATTGCTGGAGCGCTCCGTCGAGCGCGGCTGGAACGTCGTCCTGCAGACGCGCACGCAGGAGAAATGCGTCGCGCTGAACGAACATCTCTGGACCTATTCCGAGGAAGGCTTCCTGCCGCATGGCATGGCGCAGGATGGCGACCCGGAGTTCCAGCCGATCTATCTCACCGCCGGCTCCGAAAACCCCAATGGCGCGCAGGTGCGCTTCTTCGTCGAGAGCGCGCAGATTGCGCCGTCCATCGCCGCGAGCGAGGAGCCCTACGAGCGCGTCGTCATCATGTTCGACGGCAACAACGAGTCCGAACTCACCGATGCGCGCGCGCAATGGAAGGCGCTGAAGGGCAGCGGCGCGACGCTCGCCTATTACCAGCAGACCGACGAGGGCCGCTGGGAGAAGAAGGCTTGACGGAGGCCGACGAGGCCGCCGCGCTTGCGGGCTTCGTCGATGCGCGCGCAAGGTCCGAATTCATCCGCTTCGCGATCGCCTGCCTGCTTGGCTCGCTGCTCAACGCGCATGTCGCGCTGCTGTCGATCGTCTTCACGGGCTCCGGCCATTCGCTCGAGACGGCGGGCCTGCTGCTGTCGCTGTTCGCCATTCCGGTGATCGTCGTCAACCTGCTGGCTGGCCCGGCCGCCGCGCGGTTCGGCGCGCTGGCGACGACGCGGCTGTCGATGGCCATGACCATCGTCGGCTTCGGATCGCTCGCGTTCAGCGTCGACAATTTCTGGCTCGCGCTGGTCTCGCGTCTGGTGCACGGGCTCGGGTTCGGCCTCTATCTCCCGTCGATCATGACCTATGCGCAGAGCCGCCTGAACACGAAGCGTTTCGTCAGTCTCGTGATCGTCTTCTCGTCGCTGATCCCGTTTTCCTATGCGCTCGGCCCGGCGCTCGTCGAGTTCACGCTGACGCATTACGGACGCACGACGTTCTTCCTCGCCGCCACCGCGCCCGCAGCGCTCGGCCTGCTGCTGACGCTTGGACTGCGGCCGCTCGCAAAGCCGCTGGCGCGCGGGCTCGATCTGTCGGGCGCCTTGCAGAGGCGGTTCATCCTGCCGCTGCTCGGCCTGTTCGCAGGCGGAACGCTGCACGCCTATTCGATCGCCTTCCTGCCGCCCGACCTCGTCTCGCGCGGCGTCGCGTTGGCAATGTTCTTCGTGCCGTCCACGGTGGCCACAGGGCTGACGCGGGTGGCGGGCAGCATCTTTCAGCGCTTCCAGCCGCGCACGCTGGTCGGCGGCGGGCTGAGCCTGATGGCGGGCGGGCTGGCGGTGATCGCGTTGACGTCGTCGCTGCCGGTGATCGCCATCGGGGCGATCGCGTTCGGACTCGGGTCGAGCGTCGTCTATCCGGTCGTGTCGGCCTGGCTGGGGCAGGGCATCGAGCCTGCGCGGCGCGCGGGGCCGCAGGCTGTCGGCGCGGCGTGCTTTTACCTCGGCCTCTACGGCATGCCGTTTCCGCTGGCTTTCCTCGTCGCGCCGGCCGGCTACGTCAACACGAGCCTGCTGCTGGCCGCTTTCGGCCTCGCGGTCGCCATCGTGCTGGCGCTGCGCGGCGCCCGCGTCGCGCGCTGATCACTCCGGCAGCGTCTCGCCGTCTTCCTTCCAGCGCTTGACCATCTTGGCGTCGATGTCGAACAGGTCGAGCAGGCGGCCGACCGTGTGGTCTATGATGTCGTCGAGAGTCTGCGGGCGGTTGTAGAAGGCCGGCATGATCGGCGCGATGACGGCGCCCATTTCCGACAATTGCGTCATGGTGCGCAGATGGCCCGTGTGCAGCGGCGTCTCGCGCACGGCGAGCACGAGGCGCCGACGATCCTTCAGCACCACGTCGGCGGCGCGGCTCATCAGCGAGCCGGTGACGCCGGTGCAGATCTCGCTCATTGTGCGCACCGAGCAGGGGACGATGACCATGCCGAGCGTCTTGTAGGAGCCCGACGAGATGTTCGCGCCGATGTCGCTCATCGGATGATATTCCGTGGCGAGGTCGCGCAGATCCTTCGGCTTCATGTCGGTCTCGTAGACGAGCGTCATTTCCGCCGCCTTGGACACGATGAGATGCGTCTCGATGTCGAGCTTCTTCAGCGTCTCCAGCATGCGCAGGCCGAAGACGATGCCGGAGGCGCCGCTGATGCCCACGATCAGGCGCTTGGGTTGCACGTCACTGCCTGCTTTGTTCACTTGGTCGCCCCTTTGACTTCCGTTTGCGCGGCCGCGTCGAGAAGGACCGCGAGCGCGTCTGCGCCGAATGTTGCGCCGAGATGGCGACGGTAGGCGTCCACGTTCTTCGCGCAGGCCACGGCGAGATCGGCTTCCGCCACGCCGGTGGTTTCCGCCGCAAAGGTTACGAAAAGCGCTTCCTGCTGGATCCGTTCGGCCTCGAGTTCGGCCGCCTTGACGTTCTTGCGCAGGTGATCGACGGCCGGACCCGCGAAGTCGGCCGGCGGCTCCTTCAACGCCCGCCGCGCGTTGCGCAGCACCACGACGACGCCCGCGCGCCAGGGCTCGATGGTCGCGGCGATCGCGCCGGCGGTCGCCTCATCGATGACGCGTCCGCAGCGACCGAGGAACAGGCTGAAGAGCACGACGTTGACGTCGGCGCCGCTCTTGTCCTGCAGGTCAAGGCAGGCGGGCGGCACGCCGGGCCGGCCATAGACCGCAAGCGAGAAAGTCCAGAAGGGCGACGGCGCGCCCTTGTAGAGATCGATGTGCGGCATGACGGCTCCGGGTCCACACAGGGCGATAACACGCACTTTTTATTCGAGCAATGACAGGCGAGCGTCTAGGTTTCGCTTGAGTTGCGCGTGCGGGGCGTACGACTAAAGGCAGGGTCTTCAACACGCCCTGTTTCCCGCACGATGGTACCCAGTCAAGAAAAAGCGGGCTATGAGCCCCGCCACATGAGTTTTCAGGGAGGTCTTTATGCATCGCAGGTTCCTTTTGGCCGCCACGGCCGCCATTGCGCTCGGCGCGGCGTTCGCGCAGCCGGTTTCGGCAGCGGACTTCAAGGGCAAGACGATCACCATGGTGATCCCGTTTGGCGTCGGCGGCGGCTCTGACGTGTGGGGCCGCTTCAACGCGCAGCTCCTCCAGAAGCATCTGCCGGGCTCGCCCGGCGTCGTCGTGAAGAACCAGCCGGGCGGCGGCTCGGTGTCGGGCGCCAACCTGTTCGCCGCGACCGCGAAGCCCGACGGCCTGACCATCCTCGGCACGTCCGGTTCGACGCAGTTTCCGTTCCTGCTCGGCGAGTCTCACGTCAAGTTCGATTACAAGGACTGGATTCCGGTCATGGCCGCGCCGACCGGCGGCGTCGCCTACATCTCGTCCAAGATGGGCGTGACGAGCCTGAAGGATCTCGACAAGGTCAAGGGCAAGAAGCTCCATTACGCGTCGCAGGGCCTGACCTCGCTCGACCTCGTGCCGCTCCTCGGTTTCCGCCTGCTCGGCCTTGACGTGCAGCACGTCACGGGCTTCCCGGGCCGCGGCGAAGGCCGCCTCGCGTTCGAACGCGGCGAGATGGAGATCGACTATCAGACCACGTCGGCCTACCTGCGCTCTTCGGCGCCGATGGTGAAGAAGGGCGAGGCGATCGCGCTGTTCTCGTGGGGCGTGCTCGACAAGGAAGGCAAGCTCGCGCGCGATCCGAACTTCCCGGAACTGCCGCATTACGAGGAAGCCTATGAGATCGTCTTCGGCAAGAAGCCCGAAGGCATCGAATGGGAAGCCATGCGGGCCTTCCTGGTCGCCGGTTTCCCGGGCCAGAAGCTGCTAGTGCTGCCGAAGGGCATCTCGGCCGACATCGTCGAGACCTACCGCGCCGCGGTTCGCGCCCTCGTCAAGGATCCGGAATATATCGCCAAGCGCGACGACCTGATCGGCGAGTATGACGAACTCACCGACAAGGCCGGCGAGGACCTCTACAAGGCCGCCACGACCATCACGCCGGAAGCCCGCAACTGGGTCCG
>JAQGKM010000053.1 GCA_028290125.1 Hyphomicrobiales bacterium
GGCATGACCAAACGCGCGCTGATCAACGCCAGCCTCGTCGACCCTGAAAAGGGTGCGCAAGCGCCCGGCGGCGTGCTGATGGAAAACGGCGTGATCGTCGATTTCGGCGCGCAGGTCACGCGCGCCAATGTCGGCGACGCGCAGGTGATCGACTGTGGCGGAGATGTCGTGTCGCCGGGCCTGGTCGACATGCGCGTCTTCGTCGGCGAACCCGGCGCCGAGCGTCGCGAAACCATTGCGACAGCCTCGAAAGCCGCCGCCGCCGGCGGAGTCACGACGATCTGCGTCACGCCCGACACGACCCCGACGCTCGATTCCACCGCCGTGATCGACTTCCTGATGCGCCGCGCGCGCGACAACGGACAGGTGCGTTTCTTGCCCGTGGCCGCGCTCACGAAGGGCCTGGACGGCCGCGAGATCGCCGAAATGGGCCTGCTCGGACAAGCCGGCGCCGTCGCATTCGGCAACGGTCGTTTCTCGGTCCGCGACGCGCAGGTGATGCGGCGCGCGCTGACCTATTCCACGGACTTCGACGCGCTCATCATGCATGTCGCGCAGGACGCGGATCTCGCGGCGAGCGGCGTGATGAACGAGGGCGAACTCGCGAGCCGACTCGGACTCGCGGGCATTCCTCGCGAGGCGGAGGCGATCATGCTTGATCGCGACCTGCGTCTCGTCGCCATGACGGGCGCGCGCTACCATGCCGAACTCGTGTCCACCACACTGTCGGTGGAGGCGATCGCACGCGCCCGCAAGGACGGCCTTCGCGTCACCTGCGGCGTGTCGATCAACCACCTCACGCTGAACGAAAATGATATCGGCGATTACCGCACCTTCCTGAAACTCATGCCGCCTCTGCGCCACGAGGACGAGCGCATGGCGCTGGTCGATGCGCTCGCCAGCGGCGCCATCGACGTGATCGTCTCCGACCATTGCGGGCAGGATGTCGAGGCCAAGCGCGTGCCCTTCGCGGAAGCGGAACCCGGCGCCATCGGGCTCGAAACCATGCTGGCGGCGGGACTGCGTCTCGTTCATTCCGGTCAGATCGCCTTGCCGATCCTGCTGCGCGCGATGACGTCGCGCCCCGCGCAGATTCTCGGCCTGCCGCAGGGACGTCTGGCGAAGGGCGCGCCCGCCGACCTGATCCGCTTCGATCCGGAAGAGCCCTTCGTCGTCGATCCGATGAAGCTGCACGCGCGCTGCAAGAACACGCCCTTCGATGAGGCGCGGTTGCAAGGCGTCGTCAGGACGACGCTCGTCGCGGGCGAGATCGTGCACGGGGCCTGAGACATGCTGACGGAAAAGATCATCGCGCTGCTGCTCGGCTATCTGCTCGGCTCGATTCCGTTCGGCCTGATCATCACGAAACTCGGCGGCGCCGGCGACGTGCGCGCCATCGGCTCGGGCAACATCGGCGCGACGAACGTGCTGCGCACCGGCCGCAAAGATCTCGCCATCGCGACCCTGCTGCTCGATGCGTTGAAGGGCACGGTCGCAGTCCTGATCGCGTCGGCCTTCTTCTCTCGCGAAGCGATGCTCGTCGCGGGTCTCGGGGCCTTCCTGGGTCATCTCTATCCCGTCTGGCTGCGCTTCAAGGGCGGCAAGGGCGTGGCGACGTTCCTCGGCTGCCTGCTCGGCGTCTACTGGCCGGCGGCGCTCGTGTTCATCGCCGCCTGGCTGTTGGCTGCGTGGCTGACGAAATATTCCTCCGCCGGCGCACTGGTGGCGAGCCTCGCGTCGCCGCTGGCGCTCCTGTTGCTGGGTCAGCGCGACGCCGCCGAACTGTTCGTGGCGCTGGCCATCCTTCTCTGGTTCCGGCATGCGGAAAACATCCGCCGCTTGGTCGCCGGCACGGAAGGCAAGATCGGCCAGAAGGGCTGAGACGCACGCGCTCATTTCGGGTGACGTAACGTCAATTCCGGGTCAGAATGACGCTTTCAGTCGTCATTGCTGTGATCCTTTTCATGAAATTGTCCGACGCCCAGCGGCTCGATTGGCTGCGCCTCATCAGAAGCGAAAACATCGGCCCGCGCACCTTTCGCGCGCTCGTCAACCGCTATGGCGGCGCCGGTCCCGCGTTGGAGGCGCTGCCGGAACTCGCCCGGCGTGGCGGCCGGCCCGTCACCATTGCGACGCGCGAGGACGCCGAGCGTGAATTCGAGGCGCTGACGCGGTTCGGCGCCAAGCTGATCTGCCTCGGAGAGGATATCTATCCGGCGACCCTGCGGGCCATCGACTCGCCACCGCCGGTCCTCGTCGCGCTGGGCGATCTCTCGGTGTTTTCGCGGCCCGCCGTGGCGATCGTCGGATCGCGCAATGCGTCTGCGGCGGGTCTGGCGTTTGCAGAGCGGATGGCGGGAGAGCTTGCGGCGCAGGACTTCGTCATCGCGTCGGGCCTCGCGCGCGGCATCGATGCGCGCGCTCATCGGGCGACGTTGCGCAGCGGAACGATCGCCGTTCTGGCCGGAGGCCTTCAACGAATCTATCCCGCCGAACACGAGGCGCTGGCGCGCGACATCTGCGAACATGGCGCGCTGGTGAGCGAGATGCCGCTCGGCTGGGAGGCGCGCGGGCGCGACTTTCCTCGCCGCAATCGCATCGTCTCAGGACTGTCGCTCGGCACCCTGGTGATCGAGGCGGCGCGGCGCTCCGGCTCGCTGATCACGGCGCGCTTCGCCAGCGAGCAGGGCAGGGAGGTTTTCGCCGTGCCGGGCTCGCCGCTCGATCCCCGCGCCGAGGGCTGCAAC
>JAQGKM010000076.1 GCA_028290125.1 Hyphomicrobiales bacterium
GAGCGCGACGCCGATGCCCGTCGCCAACGCCAGCGCCAGCGCGGTGATGCGTAGCGTGACCCAGAGCGAGGCGGAGAGCACGGCCCAATCGGCGACGAGCGTTCTGGCGATCAGACTTGGCGAGGGCAGCACATAGGGCGGGAGGGCCGCGAGCCGCACGGCTCCTTCCCACGCGGCGACGAGGACGATGAACACGAGCGCGGGGATGAGACGATCGAATGGGCGGCTCATGCGGGCTGCGCCATGACGTCTTCGAGCGCCTGCGACGCGACCCGGCAGGTTTCGAGATAGGCGCTGCTCAGCCGATAGCTTTCGTCGCGCGGCGCCGGGGCCGAAATATCGATTTGCGTGACGATGCGGCCGGGCCTTTCGGAAAACACGCAGATGCGGCTCGACAGGAACGCGCTCTCATAAACCGAATGTGTGACGAACAGCACCGTCATGCCGCGTTCCGCCTGCAGCGCAAGGAGATCGCGGTTGAGGCGCAGGCGCGTGATCTCGTCGAGCGCGGCGAAAGGCTCGTCCATCAGCAGCAGCGCAGGGCGCAGCACCAGCGCGCGGGCGATGGAGACGCGCATCTTCATGCCGCCCGACAATTCGCGCGGGAAGGCGTCGGCGAAGGCGCCGAGGCCGACGCGCGCCAGAGCCTCGCTGATAGCGGGCGTAGCGTCGGCGCGCGACACATGCTTCAACCGCAGTGGCAGCCAGACATTTTCGAAGATGGTCGCCCACGGCATCAGCGTCGCGTCCTGGAACACGAAGCCGATGGCGGGCCGCTCGCCCGCGCGCCACTGCAGCGCGCCGGCGGTGGGAGACGCGAGCCCGGCGATCAGGCGCAGCGCGCTCGACTTGCCGCAACCCGACGGCCCGAGCAGCGACACGAACTCTCCCGCGCGCAGATCGAGGTCGAAGTCGCGCAGCGCCGTCACGCCATTGGCAAACGTCTGCGCGATGCCCTGCAGGCTGACCAGCGACGAAGCAGTCACTTGGCGTCGAGCCCTACGCGCTTGTTCACGAACTGCAGCGTGTAGGCTTTCTTGTAATCGAGGTCGGGCTTGAAGACGCCGGTCTTCACCATCTTGTCGAAAAAGCTTTTCTGGCGTGCGTCCGTCATGGCGCCGAGGCCGAGCGTCAGGCTGTCGCCGGAATCGACGATGCCGTATTCCTTCATCTTGGCGATCGAATAGGCGATCTGCTCGTCCGTCATCTCGGGGTTGTCGCGCTTGATGAGCGCATTGGCCTTGGCGTTGTCGCCGTTCATGTAGTTGCGCCAGCCGATGGCGGAAGCGTCGACGAAACGCTGCACGAGATCGGGCTTCTTCTGCACGAGATCGAGCCGCGTCTCGATGGTGGTGGAATAGGTGTCGAAGCCGTTGTCGGCGAGCAGGAAGACATTCGGCTTGAAGCCGGCCTGCTTCTCGATGACGAACGGTTCGGCCGTCGCATAGCCCTGCTGCACCGACTGCTTGTTGGCGAGGAACGGGCCGGGATTATAATTGTAGGGCCGCACATCCTGCTCGCGAAAGCCGTGCTCCGTCACGAACCACGGAAAGCTCGCGGCGACGAAATCCGTGCCGAGAAAGATCGGCGCTCCGGCCAGCGACTTGAACGTGTCGTGACCGACGCCCGGATGGGCGATGAAGACCTGCGGGTCCTTCTGGAAGGAAGCGGCGACGACGAGCGTCGGCACGTTCTGCTCGACCGCCGAAAAGGCCTGGATCATGTTGCCGCCCATGGCGAATTCAATGCGGCCGGTGGGCAGCAGCAGGCGGTTGTTGGCCTGCGGGCCGCCTTGCACGATCTCCACTTCGAGCCCGTAGCGCGCATAGGTGCCGTCCGCCACCGCCTGGTAAAAGCCGCCATGTTCGGGCTGCGCCAGCCAGTTCGTGCCGAAGCGCACCTTGTCGGCGGCCTGAGCCGGAAAGGCGGCCAGCGCCGCGGTCAGAACGATTGCCAGCTTCATGGTACCCCCGTGCGCCCTGAAGTAGAGCTTGGCGCGGCAAAGTCTACGGATCAAGGCCGAAGCCTACGTTTCGTCATTGCGAGGAGCGAAGCGACGCGGCAATCCATCTAGCGGCAGCCACCCGAAAATGGATTGCCACGTCGCCTGCGGCTCCTCGCAATGACGAGCTGAGACCTCTCCCTCGCCGAGCAGCTTTGGTGTAGCTTGGCCATCGGAGACGCCGCCATGACGCACACGCATTTCTGGACCGAACTCGCCTGGACGGACTTCGAGACGCTCGACATGGAGCGGATGATCGCCGTCCTGCCGCTGGCGGCGGTCGAGCAGCACGGGCCGCATCTGCCGCTCGGCGTCGACACGTTCATCATGGAAGGCTATCTCGAGCGCGTCGTTGAGCGCCTGCCGTCGGGCGCGCCGGTGCTGTTCCTGCCGATCCAGACGATCGGCAAGTCCGACGAGCACAATGCCTATCCGGGCACGCTGACGCTCTCGGCCGAGACCGCCACGCGCGCCTGGATCGAGATCGGCGAAAGCGTGCAGCGCGCGGGCGTGCGAAAGCTGGTGCTGCTCAATTCGCATGGCGGCAATGTCGCGATCATGGACCATGTCGCGCGCGACCTGCGCCGCCGGTTCGGCATGCTGGTCGTCATCTGTTCGTGGACGCGGTTCGGTTATCCCGACGATCTCTTCACCGCGCCCGAGCGCGCGCACGGCATCCACGGTGGCGACATTGAAACTTCGCTGATGATGGAATTCCGTCCCGACATGGTGCGCGTCGAAGAGCTGCGCGATTACCCGAGCGCCAATGCCGAAATGGAGCGCAGCTTCACCTGGCTGCGCGCGCATCACGGCGTCGGTTTCGGCTGGATGTCGCAGGATCTCTCGCCCGCCGGCGCGATGGGCGACGCGGGCGCGGCGACCCAGGCGAAAGGCGAGGCCTGCGCCGATTACGGCGCGACGGCATTCATCGAACTGCTGCAGGACATCGAGGCGTTCGACATGGGCCGGCTGGCGGATGGGCCGCTGGATTAATCCACGAGCTTCTTTTCGAACCGTAGCGCCGCGCCGCCGTCCTCGTACCATTCGTCTTCGCGGCCGAGCATCTCGTAACCGTTCTTCTCATAAAGCGCGATGGCGCGGGGGTTGTCGGCCCGCACTTCGAGCGCGAAGCGTGTGCAGCCGCGCTCGTGCGCAGCCGTTTCGCTGGCGTCCAGCAACGCGCGTCCGACGCCGCGGCCCGCGCGCGCCTTGTCGACCGCGATGGAATAGAGACGCCCGATCTTCGAGCCCTTGCGGAAGCCGACCAGCGCGTAGCCTGTGATGTCGGCGCGTTCCTGCGCGACGACCATCGCGGTCGAGGGCACGCTCATGTAGCGGCGCAGGCTGGCGCGCGACAGCTGGTCGGAGTCGAACACGCTCCACTCGATGGCTTCCACTGCGTCGAGATCGTCGAGATGCGCCTTGCGGATCGTGAGCTCCGTCGTCATTCGGCGTGCCACGGGTAGGTCCATGTTTCGGTGAGCGCGCGCTGGCCGGCGCGCAGATAGCCGCGCAGGTCGGTGGTCGCGCCCGGCTCCACCTGCACGTCGAAGGCGGCGCGGAAGCCGCCCGTCTGGGCATTGGGCACCACGAAGGCGCGCTTGATGTCGCCGACGGTCGACGACGGCACGAATTCCACGAGCTCGGGCTGCGTCAGGAAATATCGCAACTCCCCGCCGGCGAAGTCGATGATGAAGCGGCGCGAGCCCGGCGGGATCGGCTCCTGCGAGCCGAGCGCACGCGCCTGCGTCTGGTAGGTCGAGATGGCGCGGCCGTTGGGCGACAGCCTGCGCATGTCGAGCCCCGAGGTGAGCCGATACGAGAGCGTCACCGGCTTGCCGGGTTCGACCGGCGCATTGGGCGTCCACGCCACCGTGACGTTGTTGTCGATGTCGTCCGCCGCCGGGTTTTCGACGAGCTCGAGCCGGCCTTCGCCCCAGCCTTCCTGCGGCTCGACCCAATAGCTCGGGCGCAGTTCGTAATTGAGGTCGAGGTCCTGGTAATGCTCGAAGTTGCGGTCGCGCTGCAGCAGCCCGAAGCCGCGCGGATTGTTGTCGACGAAGGTCGAGCGCGCCTGCCGCATGGGATTGCGCAGCGGGCGCCAGAGCCATTCGCCGCCGCCGCTGTTGATCAGCAGGCCATCGGAATCGTGCAACTCGGGACGGAAGTCGCCGGTGTAGCGGCGGTCGTTCTCGCCATTGAGAAAGAGCGTCGACAGCGGCGCGATACCCAGACGATGGATCTGGCGGCGCGGGAACAGCGTGAGGCTGACGTCCATGGCGCTGTCGACGCCCGGCGCGAGTTCGAAGCGGTAGGCGCCAGTGAGCGACTCGCCATCGAGCAGGGCGTAGAAGACGATCTTTTCAGCACCAGCTTCCGGACTCTCGATCCAGAACTCGAGGAAATGCGGCGTCTCCTCGCTCTCGGTGCCGGCGTTGATGACAATGCCCTGCGCCGACAGGCCGTAGCGCTGGCCGCGTCCGAGCAGGCGGAAGGCGTTGGCGCCGAGGAAAGCGATCGCCTCGTCGAAGACCTTGGGGTCATTCAGCGGATAATGCAGGCGGAAGCCTGCGAAGCCGACGTTGACCGGCAGCGGCTTGTCGAGCTTGGTGCGGCCGTAGTCGAACAGGCCGGGCGCATAGGGGATCGGCGTCGCGATGCCTTCGCGGATGATGTTGATCGTCACCGGCCGTCGGTAGAGGTGCCCGAGGTGGAAGGCCTGCAGGCGGAAACTCGCGCCGCCGTTCAGAAAGGCGCGGTCCGGACGGAAGCGGATGTCCTTCCAGGCGTCGAAGTCGAGCTTCTGGACGGCTTCAGGCAGGTTGGGGGCGGGCGAGACGGGCGCGGTGGCCAGATCCCGCGCGCGCTTGAGCACATCCTCAAAACCGAATCGCGCCGGCTTCTGCTGCGGACTTTGCGCCAGCGCCGGGAGGGCGCCCGACAGCGTGGCCGTGGAGGCCAGAATCATGTTGAAGGCGCGGCGGGTCAAATCCGGCTTGGAGTGCGGCATGGGTCGGGCCTGACTGAGGCGCCGGAACGGCGCGATTGGGAGGTAAAGCTCTTTCTGCAGAGCTGCAAGCGGCCTTTCCGGGGCGAGTTCCCGGCTTTTTGGCAACACTGACGCCGCAACGCTTAAAAATATGGCCAAGGCGGAAGAAAACACTTGCATGGGGGGGCGGAATGCATATTTTCCGCCTTGCCCATTTTCGCACGTGCCTGTGGTCGTGTGTCGGTTGGCGGGGATCCGGACAAGAGGCCGGTCACTCGTCAGTAAAAAACCGGCAGCCGGAGCGAACCGGCGAACCCCGCCAAACGGGGGACGCGACTTAAAGCAACGACGGACCGGGCTTTTTCGTCTCTGTCGGCCCTCCAAAGGCCGGCGTACCGAAGAGGCTTGTC
>JAQGKM010000096.1 GCA_028290125.1 Hyphomicrobiales bacterium
TCTATCCGACGGCGGTGAAGCTCGCCGTCATCGCCGCGATCGCGCGGCTGCGCGCCGCGATGGAGTCGCTCGCCGCGAGCTTCGAGCGCAAGGCGGGCGAGTTCGACTCCATCGTCAAGATCGGCCGCACGCAATTGCAGGACGCCGTGCCGATGACGCTCGGCCAGGAGTTCCGCGCCTTCTCGGTCATGCTCGGCGAGGACACCGAACGCTTGCGCGAAGCTGCTCTGCTGCTGCATGAAATCAATCTCGGGGCGACGGCCATCGGCACCGGCATCAACGCGGTGCCGGGCTATGCGGCGGCGGTGCGCGATCACCTCAACGCCATCACGGGCCTGTCTCTGGTGACGGCCTCGAACCTCGTCGAGGCGACGCAGGACGCCGGCGCTTTCGTGCAGGTGTCGGGCGTGCTGAAGCGCGTCGCGGTGAAACTCTCGAAGACCTGCAACGATCTGCGCCTGCTGTCGTCAGGACCGCGCGGCGGCTTCGGCGAAATCGAAGTGCCGCCCGTGCAGGCGGGGTCGAGCATCATGCCCGGCAAGGTCAATCCGGTGATTCCGGAAGTGGTCAACCAGGTCGCCTTCACGATCATCGGGCAGGACGTGACCGTCTCCTTCGCGGCGGAAGCCGGACAACTGCAGCTCAACGCCTTCGAGCCGATCATCGCGCTGAGCCTGTTGCGCGGGCTGACGCAGATGCGCAACGCCATTGCGGTTCTGGATACGCATTGCGTGCAAGGCATCGTCGCAAACGAGAAACGTCTCGCCGCCATCGTGGAGGATTCGCTCGCGCTGGTGACGGCGCTGAACCCGGTGATCGGTTACGAGAAAGCGACGCAGGTCGCGTTGATGGCGCAGCGCAACCACAGCACGGTGCGGGCCGCCGTTCTGGCGCTGGGCTACATGAGCGCGGAGGATCTCGACCGCGTGCTCGACGCCGGCCGCCTCGCCCGCGCCGGGCTCACGAAATGAATCCCGCAAGATAAAGCACGACGCCCGCCGCCGCGCTGGCGCCGAGCACGCGCAGCATACCGGCCTTCAACCAGAACACGCCAGCGCCCGCGCCCAGCGCAAGGATGAGCGCTGCGGGATTGACCGACGCGACGTCGGGAAGCTCCATGCCGCCCAACGTCACGGTTCGGGCAAACAGCGTGTGGATGGCGAACCAGACGGCGAGATTGAGAATGACGCCGACGACCGCCGCCGTGATCGCACCGAGCGCGCCCGACAGCGCCTTGTTGTCGCGCAGCCGTTCGATGTAGGGCGCACCGAGAAAGATCCACAGGAAGCACGGCGCGAACGTCACCCAGGTGGCGAGCAGGCCGCCGAGCACGCCCGACATCAACGGACCAAGCGCGCCGGGATCGCGAAACGCGCCCATGAAGCCGACGAACTGCAGCACCATGATCAGCGGACCGGGCGTCGTTTCCGCCATGCCGAGGCCATCGAGCATTTCGCCGGGCTTCAGCCAGTGAAACCCCTCGACTGCCTGCTGGGCGACATAGGCCAGCACCGCATAGGCGCCGCCGAAGGTCACGACCGCCATCTTCGAAAAGAACAGCGCGATCTGCGAGAACACGTCATTTCCGCCCAGCGTCGCGACGATGATCGCCACCGGCGCCAGCCACAGCACGGCGCAGGCGAGCGCGGCGAGATGCGCGGCGCGGCGCATGTCGGACGACTGTTCGAAGGGCGCATCGCTGAGCAGCGCCGGGCGGCCATCGTCAGCCCCCGCACCACCGTGTCCGCCGCCGGACAGAAATGCGGAATGACCGCGCGACGCGCCGATGTAGCCGATGAGCCCGGCGGCAAGAACGACGAGCGGGAAGGGGATGTGGAAAGCAAAGAGCGCGACAAAGGCCAGCGCCGCAAGGCCGCGCGTGACATCGTTCTTCAACGCGCGACGACCGACGCGCACCACCGCTTCGATCACGATGGCGAGGACCGCGGCCTTGAGTCCGAAGAACAGCGCGGCGACGAAGCCGACCGATCCGAACAGCGCATAGACAATGCTGAGCGCCATGATGGCGATCGCGCCCGGCAGGATGAACAGGCCACCGGCGAGAAAGCCGCCTCTGACGCCGTGCATCAGCCAGCCGACATAGGTGGCGAGCTGCTGCGCCTCTGGGCCTGGCAGGAGCATGCAGTAATTCAGCGCATGGAGAAATCGCGTCTCGGAAATCCAGCGCCGCTCCTCGACGAGGATGCGGTGCATGACCGCGATCTGTCCCGCCGGTCCACCAAAAGACAGCGCCGCGATGCGCGCCCAGACGCCAAGCGCCTGGCGCAATGTGACTCCATGGTCTTGCATGTAACGCCCCCGTCGGCCTCATTGAGGCGCGGGCGCGGCGTCTGTCAACACAGGGCGCCAGGCGACGCCACCGGAGACCTCCGATGGCGTCGTCGCTGCGGCTGAAATCAGCCCTGGGTCGAGCGAACGCGCTTGCGCTTGACGGTGCGGCGCGAGCTCACGCCGGTTTCGCGCGCCACCGTCGGGCCCGTGGCCGCGCCGACCACGCCGCCGGCCACTGCGCCCACCGGAC
>JAQGKM010000110.1 GCA_028290125.1 Hyphomicrobiales bacterium
TCGGGCGTGATCGTCGCGCATTTCACGGCGACGCCGTACTTCTTGGTGGCTTCGGCTGAATCGATCGTCACCTGGTCGTTGGTGGCGTCGCGGTGCTCGACCGAGAGATCGTAGTACTTCAGGTCGATGTCGAGATAGGGGTTGATCAGCTTGTCCTTGATCAACTGCCAGATGATGCGGGTCATTTCGTCGCCGTCCATTTCGACGACCGGGTTGGCGACCTTGATCTTGTTCATCTGCTGGATCCTCTTCTCGTCAGCACGCAGCCTCTTTGGGCCAAGTTCGAGGGCCCCTATAGCACTGGCCCGTGACGCGGCAAAGCACACCTTTCGTGCGGGTGGCGACGCTCGCGGCGCCGGGCCGGGGTGACGCGGGCGCGTCGGGCGGTATGATGCGTAGAACACCCTCCCCCTTGCGGGGAGGGGGACGAGTCCGCACAAGAACAAGAAAGGGCCAAACCTTGGAACAGCCTGCGCGGGTGCCTCTGACCTCGATCTATCGGGTCTTCTTCGAAATCGGCGTGTTCAGCTTCGGCGGCGGCCTGGTGCCGTGGATCTACCGCGAAGTCGTCGAGATGAAGAAGTGGATGTCCAAGGAGGACTTCCTGCCCGGCATCGCGCTCTCGCAGGTCATGCCCGGGGTCAGCTCCACCAATTGCGCCATCTATGTCGGCCAGATGCTGCGCGGCGCGCCCGGCGCGCTGACGGCGCTCATCGCCATGCTGACCGCGCCGTTCATCTGCGCGCTCGGCGCCGCCTGGGCCTACAAATGGCTGCTCGGCCTGACGGGCTTCCAGGAAACCATGATCGGCGTGGCGGCGGCCGCCATCGGCATGCTGCTGCGTACCGGCATCGAGGCCGCGCGGATGACCACCAAGGGCGTTGGCCCGGCGATCATCATCGCCATCACCTTTGTGGCCGTGGGCGTGCTGCGCCTGCCGATCGTCCCGGTGGTCGCCATCATCGGGCCGATCAGCGTGGCGCTCGCCTGGCGCAATGCGCCCGAGAGCACGCCCGAACCGCCCGCCAAGCCGGAGGCGGACGCGTGAACATCGAGATCCTCATCCGCATCTTTCTCATCGTCGCGCCGCTGTCGCTGGTGTCCTTCGGCGGCGCCAGCTCGATCTACGCGCCCCTGCAGCACCAGACCGTCGACATCGAGCATTGGGTTACGGCGCGCGAATTCCTCGACTTGTTCGCCATCTCCCGCGTCATGCCGGGGCCGGGCTCGCTGTTCGCCACGCTGATCGGCTGGCAGGCGGCGGGGCTCGCGGGCGCGATCATGGCCAGCATCGCCATCTACCTGCCGTCCTCGGCGCTGGTCTTCGCCGTCGGCCATGTCTGGAGTCGCTACCGCGGCCGGCGCTGGCATACGGCCCTGCAGAACGGGCTGGCGCCGCTGGGCTCGGGCCTGCTGTTCGCCGGCGTCGTCACGCTGGCGCGGCTCGCCTCCGACGGTCCGCTGCCGATCGCCATCATCCTGGCGGTGGCGGGCCTGATGATGTGGAAGCCCCGGTTGCACCCGGTCTATTTCCTGATCGGCGGCGCGGCGGTCTGCTTCCTCGCGCATGTGGCGGGTCTCTAAGAACTTGCGCTGAAGGCCCGCCTGCTGGCAGAACCGGCCCGACTTCGGGAAAGCGAGCAGGATGACCGGCGCGGGGACTGACAAGACAAGGCCGATGATCGCTGGCGGGCCCGCCATCGTGCTGGTGCGTCCGCAACTCGCCGTCAACATCGGCATGTGCGCCCGCGCCATGGCCAATTTCGGGCTCGACGATCTGCGCCTCGTCGCCCCGCGCGAGGGCTGGCCGCGTCATGACGAGCATCGCGAAACGGCCTATGCGGCCGCGGCCGGCGCCAGCCATCTGCTCGATGGCGCCAAGGTGTTCGCGACCCTCGAGGAGGCGGTCGCCGATCTCAACTACGTCTGGGCGACGACGGCGCGCGAGCGCGGGCAGGGCAAGCGCGTGTCGCCGCCCGCCATCGCGATGAGCGAGAGCGCCAGCAAGATCGCCAGCGGCGAAAAGCACGGCATCCTGTTCGGCCCGGAACGCACCGGCCTCAACAATGACGATGTCGCGCTCGCCGACGGCATCGTGACATTCCCGGTCAATCCAGCTTACGCCTCGCTCAATCTCGCGCAGGCGGTGCTGCTGACCGGCTACGATTATTTCCGCGCGAGCCAGGGCGACGCGCTGCCGTTCGTCTTGCCCGACAGGTCGCCGCCCGCCGAGCGCGAGGCAATCGTGTCGTTCTTCGCGTTCTTCGAAAAGGCGCTGGAGGAGCGCGACTTCTTCCGCCCGATCAGCAAGAAGCCGCTGATGCAGCGCAATCTGCGCAACATGTTCCACCGCATGCAATTGACGCGTCAGGACGTGCGCACGCTATGGGGCGTCGTCGTGCGCCTCACCGAAGGCCCACGCCTCACCATCCAGACCCGCAAGCGCACCGGCCCGAAGCAGACGCCGAAGAAAGTGCGCGAGCCGGAGGCGTAGGGCCGCCAGTTCGTCATTGCGAGGAGCCGCAGGCGACGCGGCAATCCATCTTCGGATGGCAGCCCCAAGATGGATTGCCGCGTCGCTTCGCTCCTCGCAATGACGAGGAAGTCGTCGCGGGTTCTTTCGTCTGCACCCGTTGTTGGCTAAGTTGCTTCATCAGCTCGTCATTGCGAGGAGCCGAAGGCGACGTGGCAATCCATCGTGGGGCGGCCGCGGCGAGATGGATTGCCGCTACGCTGCGCTCCTCGCAATGACGAGGCTCATGGGAGCCCACCGGGTTCTTTTCGTAAGGCGGCGACGATGATCTGGACTTTGCTGGGGCTGGCTGTCCTGGGGGCGCTCCTTCTGGGACCTCTCGCATTCCTGCA
>JAQGKM010000119.1 GCA_028290125.1 Hyphomicrobiales bacterium
TGCGCATGCGCGACGCGCGCGTCGGCGCGCTGCGCGACCTCGACGATCGCGGCGATCACCTTGTCGGGCGCGACGTTCTGCACCGCATGGCCGACGTTCTGCAGGGTGATCAGTTTCGAGCCGGCGATATCGCGCGCGCTGCCCAGCGAATGCAGATGCGCATAGACGACGCCGTCGTGATCGCCGGTGATGATCGTCGTCGGCGCGGTGATCTCGTGCATGCGCGGCGCCTGCCGGGCGATGAAACGGTCGAGATGCGCGACGTCCTGCGCATTGGCGATGAAATTGTCGGGACGCAGCACGAGCGGCGCGCCGATGCGCTCGATGTAATCGGCCGGCGGCGTCTGTGGCGCAAACACGGAAGCGACCGCCTTGTCCAAGATCGCAAGGCCGACCGGCATGGCGAGCAGATTGGCGAAGATCTTGCCGATCCACGGTCGCGCCGACCATTCGTAATACCAGGTGACGCCGCCCGGCCATGGGTGCGTCACGGGCGCAATCAGCACGAGCCCGCGTGTGAACTTCTGGTGATCGATGGCGAAATTGGCGGCGAGCGCGCCGGCGAGCGAATGGCCGACGACGATCGCCTGATCGACGCCGAGCTTCGCCAATCCCGCGCGGATGCGATCGACCTGCATTGCGGGCGAAGGCTGTTCGTCGCCGGGCGGGCGCTTGCTCCAGCCGTGGCCCGGGCGATCGAAGGCGAGTACGCGGAACCCCTGCGCCGCAAGCCCGGGGCCGAGCGGCAGCATGACGTCGGCCTGATTGCCGCTGGCGCCATGCAGCAGCAGCACGACGCCGCGCGCGGGTCCCTGCGCGGCCATTTCGGTGTAATGCAGGCGCACGCCGTCAGCTTCGACGAACGACCCGCGCGGCGGATAGCGCGTCTCGAAGCGCACGACTTCCCATTGCGTGAAGACATAGGCGCCGGCGCCGACGAGCGCCAGCAGCGCGAGAACCACCAAGGCGATCTTCAAATCTCGCGGCCCTCAACGTCGATCGAGAGCTTGTCCACCTTCTTGCGGATCTCGTCGAGCTGCGGATTGATTTCGAGCACGCGGCGGAACACGCGAAGGGCCTGCGGCTTCTGCTCGTTGCGCTCGAGGATTGCGCCGACGCCGACGAGCGCGGTGAAGTGGCGCGGTTCGAGCTTCAGCACGTGCGCGAGATCCTCCATCGCGCCGGATGTGTCCTGCTGGAAGAAACGCACGGTGGCGCGGCGGTTCCAGGCTTCGGCCCAGTCGGGTTCGATATCGACGAGCTTGCTCAGCATTTCGTCGGCCGTCGTCCAGTCCTTCTGCCGAATGAGCGTGGTCGTGCGCTCCATGATGATGTCGGCGGTGTCGGAGCCCGAGCGCGACCAGACGCGCTGGATGGCGCCGGAGATGCCCTGCGCTTCAGCCGTATCCTTGGTCTTGCCGAGACGCTCGAAGAGATCATCGAGGATCTTCTGGCGGCCCGCCGGCTGCGCGGCCTGCGCCTGCTGGCCGGGCTTGGACTCCTCGGGCTTGCTCTCGACGCGCGTCGCGCTCTTGGGTTCGGGCGCGCGCGGCGGCTCGGCCGCGTGGCTGGCGCCGGCGAGGCCGAGCATGAGGGCGGCAATCGAAGCGAGGGTCGGACGAGCGCGCATGTGAAAAGACTAGGGCGGCGCCCGGGGTTCGTCAAAGGCGCGTCGGATCACAATCGCCGGATCGCTTAGACTTCGCGGCCGCGCGCATCCCAGATCTCGCGCGCCTCGCGCCACGTCGGCGCGGCCTCGGCGACATAGCCGACCGTCTTGCCGGTCGCGATCTCGCGGAAGGCGCGCATCGCCTGCAGGTGCGGGCCGCTGCGCAGATAGGCGCGCATGGCGGCCTCGTCGTCCCAGAGCGTCATCGTATGGTGGACCCCGGCGATGATGCGCGCATCGGCGCTGCGGTTGCCCGGCGCGCGCCGAGCCTGCGTCATCGACCGGATCGCGTGCCACCAGAAGCGGACCAGATGCCGGCGGCTGCGCAATTGCAGGCCGGTGATCGAAACATAGGCCATGGCGCGCCCCGCAATCGTCAGCCCGGAGGATACGAAAGGCGCGGCGCGCCGGATCGCCAAATGAAAAAGCCCCGGACGGACCGGGGCTTTTCGATACAGTCGCAGAAGCGAGCGTTCAGCCCTGGCGGGCCTTGAAGCGCTTCTGGGTCTTGTTGATGATGTAGACGCGGCCCTTGCGGCGCACGATCTGGTTGTCGCGATGGCGACCACGCAGAGACTTCAAAGAGTTACGGACTTTCATAGGTGTCCCCGGACGCTGGTTGCGGCGGGGACGGGCCCGCCTCACAAAATCGAGTGGCCGGTCTATGCCTCATTTGGCGCGCCGGATCAACCCTAAACAGGCTAGTCTGCGCTTCAAGCCCCTCATGATTCTCCATGCCGGACCCTGACCGCCGATGACGACCCCGCACGCGACACCCCTGGCCCTCGCGCTCGCCGCCGCCCGCACAGAGCGCCGCCTCCATGCCTATAGCGTCGCCGAGGCTCCCGGGGACCCTTATTTCGTGCAGGCGGAGGTCGCGGGATTGACCGGGACGCGGGTGGCCGGGTGGAAGACCGGCTTCGGCCCGGATCGCGATCGCACGCCCATCGCCGGGCCGATCTTCGCGGCGGACCTTCTGGAAAATGGCGGGGCCTACCGTCTGGCGCCCGGCGAACAGGTGCTGGTCGAGGTCGAACTGGCGGTGCGTCTGGCGCGCGATCTGCCGGTGGGGCAGGCGTATTCCATCGACGACGTGCTGGCGGCGAGCAGCGAGATGCTGGTCGGGATCGAGCTGATCGGCACGCGCTACGCCAATCCCGATTCGGCGCCCTTCGCGGCGCGTCTGGCGGACAATCTGAACAATGGCGCCTATGTCACGGGCGAGGGCGTGCCGGCCTCGGCCGCCCTGTCGCGCACCGGCCTGCCGATGCGGCTGTGGATCGACGGCGCGCTGGTGGCCGACCAGCCGGGCGTGCACCCCGACGGCGATCCGCTGATCGGCGCCGCCGCCTGGGCGAGCGCGCAGGCTGATCGTCTGGGCGGGCTCAGGGCCGGGCAGGTGATCACCACCGGCTCACTGAACACGCCGGCGCCTGTGTCACGGGCGGCGCGGATCGAGGCGGAACTGGGCGGCCTCGGCCGCGTGCGGCTGGAGATCGTGTGTTGAGAGGGAGCCTTGTCGGGTTGTTTCTGTGCCCACAAGTGACGCATGGGATCCCTAGGAGTGGGGGTCGTGAGGCGCTTGCAGCACGGTCTTGAGACCTTCCTGAATCGTCAGAAACATGCGTCGACCCCCACCTTGCTCGCCTTCGGCGAGTCGCCCTCCCCACAAGGGGGAGGGGAAGCCGACGTGATGACGAGCCAGTGATTACGACGGCGGCGAGATGATTTCCTTCGCGCGCTTCACCGTTTCCTTCGACGACGAATAGAGCTTCTCGACCACGCCCTGCACGCGCTCGCCCGACGAGGCGGTCACGTCGAGGCGGCTTTTCTCCGCGTCGGCCAGGAATTCCGGGTCCTTGACGGTCGTCATGAAGGCGTCGCGCAGCACCTTGACCTGCGCCGGATTGGCGCCGGGCGGGGCGAGGTAGGGACGCCCGAAGATCTGCTGGCTGAACACCATCTCGACGGCCTGGCGGTCCTGCTCGCTCTTCACGAACTTCCAGATCGGCGGCACGCCCATGCGCTCGAGTTCGGGCTCGGGATCGATGCTGTTCTGGACGAGAATGTTGATCTTCTTTTCGGACACCCAGGTCGGGCGCTGCGACTTCAGGCTGGACCAGTCGAGGCCGCACATGCCGTCGACCTCGCCGCGTTCCATGGCGAGGAAGATGTCCACCGTACCCTTGTAACCGCTCACCACATTGAACTGCGCGCCCGCCGCATTGACGTGCAGGTAGGCGTAGTCGCGCGTGGAGCCGCCTGCCGCGCTGGCCCCAATGATGACCTTGTTCTTCTGCGCGTCCTCGAACGTCTTGATCTTGGAATTCTGGTAGGTGACGCAGACGCGGGTGCCGCTGTCGGCGCTGCCCAGATAGACGAATTTGGTCGGATCGAAGAGACCCTGCTGCTTCTCCTCGAGCAGCGGCCCGATGATCACGCCCGGGAAGACGGCGCCGATATAGGTCCCGTCCTTGGGGGCGACCGAGGCGAGGTAGGCGGCGGCCGTGCCGGAGCCCGCGCCCGGCTGGTTGCGCGGCACGAAGATCGGGGCGCCCGGAATAAAACGGCCCATGTGGCGGGACAGCGCGCGCGCATAAAGGTCGTAACCGCCGCCCGCGTCGCCGCCGATCAGGAAGACGATCTGCTTTCCGGCGTAGAAATCATTTGCGGCGGCGGGGACCGACAGGCCGGCCGTCAAGGCGATGGCCGAAACCGCAGCGCCGCACGCCAGTGTGCGAAGCCGCCCGCGGCGGTGATGGTCGTTCATTGGACGCGCTCCCTTTTTCCATTCGGCGCCATGCGGCGCTCTTTATGGACGCCCCAATTCTATCCCGGAAATGGGGTGCGAGCGCAATCCTGACGCGTTTCAAAAACGAGAACGGCCCCGCAGCACGGTGAGGTGCGGCGGGGCCGGACGGTCGTGAAACCGGAACTGACGGGAATACGCGAGACAGGATTTCCCGAAACCGAAAATAGGACGGATTTCTCTAACGTAGCGTTAAGCCGACCTTCGAAGGTCGGCCTTCTGCTTATTTTTCGATCACCCCGCAGGCGATCCGGTCGCCGGAGTCGCCGGCCGGCTGGCTGCGGTAGTCGTCGCCCTTGGCGTGGATCACGAGCGCCGAACCGTCGGCGTCAAACACGGAATTGTCGCCCGCGCCCAGCGTCACGCCGGGCGTGAAGATCTGCTGCTTGAGGGCGCCGCTTTCAGGCACCATCAGGTTCGGCATGTCGCCGGCATGCGGTCCCTTGCTGGAGTGATATCCATGCTCCTGACTCGCGACGGTAAAATGACCGCCCGCAGACGTGAACTTGGCGGCGCCGTCGCACTTGCCGGTCTGGTGGATGTGGATGCCGTGCGCGCCGGGCGGCACGCCCTTGAGGTCGAGATCGACCAGCACGCCCTTTTCAACCTGGGTCAGCTGCGCTGTGCCCATGGCTTTTCCGGTGGCGTCCACGAGGCTTACCTTGGCGGTCATGCCGCCTTGCTGCGCAGAGGCTGCCGACGAAAAAACGAGCGTCGCGCCAACAATGGCCGTCGCGGCCTTGATAAACATATGCATTGACGTTTTCTCCCTCGGAGCGGTCGGGCCGCTCTTCGGCCCAGCTTGGCCTGCGCGAGTCTAACGCGCCAGCCCGAAGGTCGATCCACGCGGCATCGTGATGTGACCACCGCGCACGGTTTCTTACCGGCCGAAGGCCGCAGCGAGTCGCTTGCCGAGGCTGCGCACCGGCGGCTCGACGCTCCGGTCGGCGCGCGAAACGCCCGTCCGGCCGTCGAGTTTGAATCCGCCCACGAGCCGGCTGAGATCATGCGCCTTCTCGGTCAGCGAATGGCTGGCGCTGGTGGTCTGATCGACCATGGCGGCGTTCTGCTGCGTGCTCTGGTCCATCTGTTCCACGGCAATATTGACCTCGCGAAGGCTGAGGCTCTGGTCATGCGCGGAGGTCGCGATGGCCTCGACCAGCGTGGTGACATGCGCGACCTGGTCGCCGATCGACGCGAAGGCCTCGCCGGTGTGGCGGACCAGGCCGACGCCGGTCTGGATCTGGTTGCTCGACGTCGAGATCAATCCCTTGATGGCCTTCGCGGCTTCGGTGGAGCGCTGCGCCAGGCTGCGGACTTCCTGCGCGACGATGGCGAATCCGCGACCGGCATCTCCCGCCCGCGCCGCCTCGACGCCGGCGTTGAGCGCCAGCAGGTTGGTCTGGAAGGCGATCTCGTCGATCATCGTGATGATCTCGCCAATCTCGCGTGACGATTTCTCGATCGTGTCCATCGCCGCAATGGCGTCGCGCACGATGGAGGCCGAACCTTCGGCCTCTTCCCGCGCCGTGGTGACGGCGGCGCGGGCCTTGTCGGACATTTCGGACGTCTTGCGCACCGCGTCGACGATGCCATTGAGGGCTGCGGAGGTCTCTTCGAGCGCCGCGGCCTGCTGCTCGGTGCGGCGCGACAGATCGTCGGCCGCCGAATTGATGTCGCGCGCGCCGCTGTGGACGGAATCGGTCGCGACGGAGATTTCCTTCAGTGTGCCGGCGAGCGCCGCGATGGCGGCGTTGAAGTCGCTGCGCAGCTTCTCGTATTCAGCGGCCAGCGGGTCGCTCAGGCGGAAGGCGAGATCGCCGCTGGCGATGTGCTCGAGGCCCGTGGCCAGAGCTTCGATCACGCGCTGGCGCTTGATGTTGGCTTCGTGCTCGAGCGCCTCGATCCGCAGGCGATCCTCCTCGGCGGCGACGCGGCTTTCCTCCTCGCGGCGGCGCGCATTGCGCCGATCGATGGCGCTGGCGCGGAAGATGGACACGGAATGCGCCATCTCGCCGATTTCATCCTGGCGCTCCGCGAACGGCACTTCTTCATCATAGGTGCCGTCAGCAAGCCGCGCCATGTAACCCGACATGCCAAGCAACGGCCGGATCACGCGATTGCGGATCGCCACGATGCCGACGATCACGAACAGGAGCACGACGCCCGCCGTCGCGAGCAGGATCGATTGCCAGGCGTCGCCCGCCTTTTGCGCTGCGGTCTCGGCCGTGCTTAGGAATTTGTTGGCGTCGGTGACCAGAAGGTCGACGAGCTTGCGATGTTCCGTATAGGCGCCGGCGAGTTCGGCGCCGTGCTTCTGCACCAATGCCTTGTCCTGGCGCGCGAGGGCGGGAAGATACTTGTCTTCCAGCACGGTCCAGAATTTTTCGGCGGCGGCGGCCGCATTGGCGACCTCGGTGCGGAGCGTCGAAGGCAGGTCGCTCGACGACCAGAATGTGCGACGCTCGTTGAAGTCCTTGCGGAGTGGCGCGAAGCGCGCCTTTGCCTCGTCGAGCGTGACCTTTTCGTCCGCCATCAATGTGGCGTTGAGGTAGGCCTCGATCACGTAGAGAGGCGGGGGCAGCACGTCGGCGACGAGGTCCTTGCCGGCGATCAGGTTGGTGTAACTTGTCCCGCCGACGCGCAGCTGCTGCAACGAGTAAGTGGCGGCTCCAGCGATGATCAGGCATCCCAGCACAACAGCCAGGCCGAACGTGTTGAGCGCGCGGGCGATCGTCAAATTCATAAGAGGCTCCACTGCCCGAAGGCGAATTCGATGTTTGAAGACGCGCCACGCTGCAACCTGAAGCGTTACTTTTGAGTCGCGGCTGGTGGTGGATTTCCGGTAAATCCCGGTAAGAACCCCAACATTCGAATTATGTCCAAAAGAGAGTGAAAAATTCGTTCAATCGGCTGCGGAATCATTGATTAAACCAAAAAGAGCCCCCGCAGTGCGGAGGCTCTATATTGTGACGTAACGTAATGTTACTTCAGTGCGCCAGCGGATCGGGCCGCAGCTGGAAGTGCGCGGCGAGCGGGCGGTTGCCCTTGCCGCCTTCGATCAGCCATGGCGTGCGATCGCCATTGGCCGCCCAGATGCCGCGGCCTTTCCAGCCGGCGCTGGCGTCGTCGATGCGTCCGTCTAGCCCCTTGGCGTAGAATCCGAGCGGATAGGGCACGCGCAGCACGACCATCTGGCCGTCCTTCTTCATGGCGATCAGGCCGTCGTTGAGATTGCCTGTCGACACCGGCGTGTCCTCGCCCAGCCCGAACGTGTTGTGCTGGTCGACCCAGGTGTAATAGCTCGACTCCGCGCTGTTATCGCCGACGCCTTCGAAGCCAGGGCCGGGATATTTGTGGAAGGCCCAGCCCTCGGGGCAATGGTTGCCGGTCGCGGTCGGGCCGTTCAGCGGGCCCTTGCACTTGCGACGATCGAAGCTGCCGAGATGGCCGGACGCCAGCGACACCCAGACGACGCCGTTCTTGTCGATGTCGGCGCCACGCGGGCCGAAGCCCGGCGCCGGCACGTTGTAGATTTCCGACAAGGCGGTGTGGGTCGGATCGGCCCCGGGCACGACGCGCACGACGGCGCCGGGATTGGAGCGGATCGAGCCCCAGACCGAACCGTCCATGGCCGGCATCACGGCGTAGAAGTTCGCGGTGATGCGCTTGTCCTTGGCCGGGTCGACCGCCTCGTTGGGCGCGACGAAATCATCGCGCTTGCCGTTGCCGTTGGTGTCGAGAACGATCGGCGTCCAGCCCTGCGCCTTCTGCACATCGCCGGTTTCCAGCATGATGCGCGTGTTGAGCCAGCCCAGCACCTGTCCGCCGCCCGAGCCCCAGACCGTATTGTCCTTGTCGTAGCCGAAGTTCAGGTGATGCGTCTGGAAGCAGGTCTGGTAGGGCGTGTAGACCTTGGTCTTCGGGTCGTACATCGCGATCCGGCGCGCCGAATTGTCGAGCGGGAAGACCTTCGCGGACGGGTGGTCCGAGCCCTTCTTGCAGAAGTCCGGATTGCCCGGCTTGAAGCCTGTCGCCGCCAGCCAGAGGCGGCCGTCCTGGTCGATCATGCTGTTGTGGTTGTTGCCGTGCGTGTCCCAGATCTTCTCGTCGCCCCAGTAGGCGGAGGGCTGCAGGGCTTCCTTCGACGCCGCATGGCCGGGGCCGAGCGCCTCCGGCGTGCCGGCCTCGAACGTCATCTTGAAGGTCGAGAAGGTGTTGGCCTTCACGTCCATCATCGGGATGGTGTCGGACGAATATTCCGGCGAGCCATAAAGCGGGCCGTAGCCGTTCACCGTCGGCTTGCGGCGATCGCTCGAGATGAGATCGTGCAAATATTGCTTCTCGTTCATCCAGTCGCGCAGGGTCACGACAATGTTGCGCTCGTCGCCCTGCGGGCGCTGCGGCTTGGTCTTCGGCAATTCGCCCTTGGCGATGCGGTCAGTCCATTCCCCGAAATAATGGTAGCCCGCGCCGCCGAGTTCGCCGGCGAGAATGTTGGTCATGCTCTCGCCCGCCTGTCCGGCCTGCGTGCGGCGCTGCCAGGCCTCGGCGCCGGTGTCGAACTTGCCGAACTCCTTCGGCACGGTGCGGGTCGAGAGCTGGCCGAGCTGATGGCAGCCGACGCAGCCATTGTTCTTCATCAGGTTGAGCCAGTCGGTCTGCTTGATCTTTTCGGGGATGTCGCTCTTGCCGCCGAACTGGTCGGCGCCCGGGATCTTGAGCATCGAATACCAGTAGATCGCCGGGTAGGTCTTGGCGGCGGTCGCCGCGTCCGGCGCGTCCTTGGCCGAGATCGCCACGGTCTTGCCGGGCTCCGCGTCCTGCTTGTCGGAATCGACGAGCCCGTAGCCGCGCGCCCAGACATTGTATTTCGCCTTCGGCAGGTCGGGGATGACGAACCGGCCCTGGTCGTCGGTGACGACGATCTTGATGTAGCGGACGGCGAGGTCGCGCGTCTCGGCGATCACCCAGACGCCGGCTTCCGGCCCCCTAGGGCCCGTCACCACGCCGCCGATGTCGTCGGCGTCGATGTCCACGCGCGGCGCGGGCGCCTGCGCAAAGGCCGGCCCGGCGGCCGCCAGCAATCCATATGTGAGCAGGGCGCCAGCTAGGGCCTTGTGCCTCGGGTTCATCGCATGTCCTCCCGTTCGTCGCCGTCTTTTCGCAGCCCGAACCGGAGCAGAGGATAGGCGGGTCCCGGGCGTCCCGCAACAGGCGTGAGACCGCCTCCGGCGGCTCCGGAACCAGAGCAAACCCGGCGAGTTCACGACCTACTTACGACAGCCTTTGCGCTGCCGGATCGGACCCCCCGAAGCAATGGACGGCAGCCTTGCGCTCACGAAAAATTCGCGTCGCCCTCGTCGGCATTGGGAATTGCGCCTCGTCGCTCGTACAGGGGCTGACCTATTACCGGGATGCGGCGGACGACGCCGCGACGCCGGGCCTGATGAACGTCCGCCTCGGCGGCTATCATATCCGTGACATCGAGATCGTCGCGGCCTTCGACGTGAACGCCCTCAAGGTCGGGCAGGATGTCGCCGACGCCATTCTGGCCGCGCCAAACAACACGTACCGTTTTGCCGGGGTCGCCGCGACGGGCGTGAAGGTCCAGCGCGGACCGACGCTCGACGGGCTGGGCAAATATCTGCGCGACGTGATCGAGGAATCGGCTGCGGCGCCGGTGGATGTCGCACGCGCGCTGAAGCGCGCCGAGGCCGACGTGCTGGTGTCCTATCTGCCGGTCGGTTCGCAGGAAGCGGCGGAGTTCTACGCGCAGGCTGCGCTCGATGCGGGCTGCGCCCTCATCAACTGCATGCCGGTGTTCATCGCCTCGCGTCCCGAATGGCGCGCGCGTTTCGAGGCGGCGGGCGTGCCGATCATCGGCGACGACATCAAGAGCCAGGTGGGCGCGACCATCGTGCATCGCATCTTGACGAACCTGTTCGAGGAACGCGGCGTGCGGCTCGACCGCACATACCAGCTGAATTTCGGCGGCAACAGCGACTTCCAGAACATGCTGGAGCGCGAGCGACTCGAATCGAAGAAGATCTCCAAGACGCAGGCCGTGATGAGCCAGATGGGCACGCCGCTCGACAAGGGCAACGTGCATGTCGGCCCGAGCGATTATGTCGAATGGCTGACGGACCGCAAATGGGCCTACATCCGCATGGAAGGCACGGGCTTCGGCGGCGTGCCGATGAGCGCCGAACTCAAGCTCGAAGTCTGGGACAGCCCGAATTCAGCAGGCATCGTCATCGACGCCATCCGCTGCGCGCGGCTTGGACTCGATCGGGGCTTGAGCGGCGCGCTCGAGGCGCCTTCCGCCTGGTTCATGAAATCGCCGCCCGTGCAGGTCACGGACGCGCAGGCGCATGACGACATCACGCGCTTCATCGCAGGAGACGCAAGCGACCCCGTGCAGCCCACCGCACAGCGGGAGCGCGTGCGGACGTGAGCGCGCGCGTTTACCTCGTGCGCCATGCGGCGCATGACAATGTGGGCGGCTATCTTGCCGGACGCACGCCGGGCATAGCGCTCGGCGAGGCAGGTCGCGCGCAGGCGCGGCGTCTTGCGCAGCGTCTCAAGCGCGAGCGCATCGACATCATCCACGCGAGCCCCGTTCAGCGCACGCGCGAAACCGCGCAGGCCATCGCCGATGTGGCGCAGCGCGAAGTCGAGATCGCGCCCGCGCTGGAGGAGATCGATTTCGGCGCCTGGTCGGGCCGCACCTTCGAAGATCTCAATGGCGACGAGCACTGGCGCCGCTGGAACGCCGCGCGCAGCATCACGGCGACGCCTGCAGGCGAGACCATGCTGGGGCTTCAGCAACGCGTCTACGCGCATCTCCTGACGACCGTGCGGGATCATCCCGAGTCGCAGATTGTCATGGTCAGCCACGCCGATCCGATCCGCGCGGCGCTCGCCGTCGTGCTCGGCGTCTCGCTCGACCGGCTGCCGTCCTTCGACATTGCGCCAGCTTCGATCTCGATCATCGACTTCGATCCCTGGGGCGCGACGGTGCGGCTCGTCAACGAACAGACGCCCGACGAGGAGCCCGCATGAAACTCGTCATCTTCGGACTGACGATTTCGTCTTCGTGGGGCAACGGTCACGCGACGCTGTGGCGCGGTCTGACGCGCAATCTCGGCGCGATGGGCTGGGACGTCGTGTTCTTCGAACGCGACGTGAGCTTTTACGCCGGCGCGCGCGATTGCGATCATGTGCCGGGCGGCGGCGAACTCGTGCTCTATGGCGACTGGGACAACGTGCGTGCGAAAGCGCGCCAGCATCTGCGAGAGGCGGACGCCGCCATCGTGACATCCTATTGTCCCGATGGCGTCGCGGCGACGGAAGAGCTTCTGGCCTCGCGCTGTCCGCGCCGCATCTTCTACGATCTCGACACGCCGGTGACGCTCGACAATCTCGCGGCGGGACGCGAGACCGCCTATATCGGCGCCGACGGCCTTCGTGGGTTCGATCTGGTGCTGAGTTTCACCGGCGGCCCGGCGCTCGACATCCTGCGCGACAAGCTGGGCGCGCGTCGCGTGGCGCCGCTTTACGGCCATGTCGACCCCGACGTGCATCGCCCGATGCCGAAAGATCCGCGCTTCGCTGCGGACCTGAGCTACCTCGGCACCTATGCGGAAGACCGGCAGGCGATGCTCGAGACCCTGTTCGTCGAGCCGGCGCGGCTGCGGCCGGATCTGCGCTTCGTCATCGGCGGTGCGCAATATCCGGAAAACTTTCCGTGGACGTCCAACATCTATTTCGTCAGGCATCTGCCGCCGCCCGATCACGCGGCATTCTTCTCGTCCGGTCGCATCACGCTCAACGTCACGCGGGCCGCGATGGCGCGCATGGGCTGGTGTCCGTCGGGACGGCTGTTCGAGGCGGCGGCCTGCGGCGCGCCGATCGTCAGCGACGACTTTCCGGGCCTGTCGGATTTCTTCACGCCCGGCGAGGACATCATCGTCGCCCACAGCGCAGCCGATACGCTGGCGGCGCTCGACCGTGACGACGCGGAGCTTGCCGCCATCGCGCGCCGCGCCCGCGCGCGCGTGCTCGACGAGCACACATCCCGGCAGCGCGCGCGCGAACTGGCGAATCTCATCGCCGGCATTCGCGCGACCGCGCCGACCATGGAGACGTGACATGTGGGGCGTCATACCGGCCGCGGGTCGCGGCAGCCGCATCCAGCCGCTCGCCTTTTCGAAAGAACTCCTGCCGGTCGGCAGCCGGCATGATGGCGGCCACGAGCGGCCGTGCGCGGTGAGCGAGTATCTCGTCGAGCGGATGATCGCGGGCGGCGCGCACAAGCTGTGTTTCGTGATTGCGCCGGGCAAGTCCGACATCATGGAATATTACGGCGAGGGCTATGGCGGCGCGGCGGCAGCCTTCGTCGTGCAGCCCGAAGCCGCAGGCCTGTGCGACGCCGTGTTTCGCGCGCGCCACCTCATTCCAGCAGACGAGCCCGTGCTCGTCGGCCTGCCCGATACGGTGTGGTTTCCGCTCGACGGGTTTGCGCATCTGCCCGATGACCGTCTGTCATTCTTGCTGTTCCCGGTCGAGACGCCCGAAGTGTTCGACGCCGTCGTGCTCGATGCGCAATCGCGCGTTCTCGCCATCGACGTGAAGTCGCCGACGCCCCGTTCGAACTGGATCTGGGGCGCTTTCAAGATGCCGGGCTCGCTGTTCCACGAGCTCGACGCGTTCTGGCGCGCGCGCGGACGGCGCGACGAATATTTCGGGACGCTGGTCAACGCCTGGATCGCGCAGGGCGGCGAGGCGTTCGGCGTCACCAGCGGCGAAACCTATGTCGATGTCGGCACCTTCCCGGGGTACCGCATCGCCGTCAGCCTGCTCGGAGAGGGCGCGCCGGCGCCGCAAACCCCAGCCCACAAAGCCACAACGGATGGACGACCATGAACCTGTCGCAAGACGAACTGCGCGAGAAGATCGCGGCGCTCGGCCCCTGGTTCCACAATATGGAACTGAATGGCGTGCGCACGGCGCCCGAGCACTTTCTCGGTGATTACCCGAACCAGAAATTCAAGCACTTCTCGTCCGCCATTCCGGCCGATCTCACGGGCAAGAGCGTGCTCGACATTGGCTGCAACGCGGGCTTCTATTCGATGGAGATGAAACGCCGCGGCGCCGCGCGCGTGCTGGGCGTCGACTTCGACGAGGACTATCTCGCGCAGGCGCGTTTCGCCGCGAAGGTCTCGGAGCTGGACATCGAATTCCAGAAGCTCTCGGTTTACGACGTCGCGCGGCTCGGCGAAAAGTTCGACGTCGTCCTGTTCATGGGCGTGCTGTATCATCTGCGCCATCCATTGCTGGCGCTCGACCTGCTGTACGAAAACGTCGTCGGCGACATGCTGGTGTTCCAGTCGATGCAGCGCGGCAGCGCGAATGTCGGCGAGGTCCGTGAAGATTATCCCTTCTTCGACGCCGACCATTTCGACGCGCCGGACTATCCGAAGATGCATTTCATCGAACATCGCTACGCCGGCGACCCGACCAACTGGTGGGCGCCCAACGCCGCCTGCGTCGAAGCCATGCTGCGCAGCGCCGGTTTTGAAATCACCGCCCATCCGGAGCGGGAAGTCTACATCTGCCGCCGCGGCGCGCCGCCGGAGCTGCCGGGCGCCGTCTATCCGCAGCACCGGGAGACCAGCGGACAATGATCGAAGCCGCGATGATCTGGAACGAGCCCAACAACAAGTCGCATTGGGACCCCGAGGTCGATCCCGACTGGAAGCTGTTCGCCGACATGGCGTCGCGCGCCGCGCAAGCCATCCATGCGGTCGATCCGCAGCTGCCGCGCGTGCTCGGCGGCATGTCGCCGATCGATCCTCACTGGGTGAAGCGGCTCGAAGGCTACGGCCTGCTCGAGCACATCGACGTCGTCGCCGTGCATGGCTTCCCGCTCGACTGGAATCTCTGGCAGATTCAGGAATGGCCGGCGAAGCTCGACGAGATCCGCGCGGTGACCGACAAGCCCATCTGGGTGACGGAGGTCGGCATCTCGACCTTCGGCGCCGAGGAAGTGCAGGCGTGGGGCGTCGAGCGTACGGCGGAATTGCTGATCGGCAAGGCGCCGCGCATCCATTGGTACTCGCTTTATGACCTCCCGCGCGAATGGGAAGCGACCACGCGCCACCGCGAGGCGGAAGGCTCGTCGTA
>JAQGKM010000135.1 GCA_028290125.1 Hyphomicrobiales bacterium
TCTTCGTCGTCGAAGGCCGCGGCTCGACCGAGATCTGGAACGACGGCCAGACGAAGAAGCAGACGTTCGAATGGCAGAAGGGCTCGCTGTTCGCCATTCCGCTCAACGCCAACCATCGCTTCGTGAACGCGTCGAGTTCGCCCGTGCTGCTGCTGTGCGGCACGACCGCGCCCAACATCATGAACCTCGTCGACAATCCGCATTTCGTCTTCAACTGCCCGTACAATTTCACCGACCGCTATTCGGGCGCCGACGATTACTTCAAGCCGAAGGACGATCTCGAGCCCGATCCCGTGCGCGGTCTGGCGATGAAGCGCACCAACTTCATTCCTGACATCATCAATTGCGAAATGCCGCTGGATAACAGGCGTTCGCCGGGCTATCGCCGCCTCGAGCCGCACATGGGCGCGCAGCGCTTTCACTTGTGGATCGGCCAGCATGAGACGGGCCGCTATTCGAAGGCGCATTGCCACGAGAGCGCCGCGATCCTGATCTGCGTGAAGGGCAAGGGCTACACCTACACCTGGCCCGAGGGGCTGGGTCCGCGTCCGTGGGAAGCCGGCAAGGGCGAGAAGGTGATGCGGCAGGATTACGAATTCGGCGGCATGGTCTCGGCCGCGCCGATGTCGGGCGACTGGTTCCACCAGCATTTCGGCGTCAGCAAGGACCCGCTGCGCTTCACGGCGTGGTTCGGCGCCAACAACCATTCGGCGCTGAAGCCCGGACGTCCCGGCGAAGCGATGGCCGACATCTGGGCCATCGACATCAAGAAGGGCGGCCGCGCGATTCCGTATAACGACGAGGATCCGGCTATCCGCAAGGAATTCGAAGAAACCCTTGCGGCTGAAGGCGTGCCGTCGCGCATGGAAGAGAAGCTGTATGTGAAGGATTGAGGCAAGCGCTCCCCTCTCCCGCACAGGCGGGAGAGGGTGGCTGGCGAAGCCAGACGGGTGAGGGCGTTTCACCGAATGAGGTTGTTGCAGGACGAGCCGCCCTCATCCGTCACGCTAAGCGTGACACCTTCTCCCGCCAGTGCGGGAGAAGGAGGGCGCCGCGTCATTGCGAGCAGGTGGGTGAGACGTCCTCACGCGCGGCTTCTGCATTGCTTCGCTACGCTCACAATGACGAGCGCCGCCCCTACTCTATCCCGACGATCTCCACATCCTGTCCGCCTGCGCTCGCCTCTTCACCGACCTCCTTCGAGATCAGCGCGCGCGCCATTGGCGACACGTAGGAAATCGTGCCCTTGGCGGGATCGGCCTCGTCTTCGCCGACAATGCGGAATTGCATCTCGCGCCCGTCCGCGTATCGGATCTTCACATTGGAGCCGAAGTGCACCTTGGCCTTGTCGGTCAGCGCCGGCACCAGTTCGGCCGAGCCGCGGCGCGCCTGCCAGTAGCGCAGGTCGCGCTGCGCGCGGGCGACCGCCGTGCGGTCCTCCGCCTCCTGCGCCTGCGTGACCTGCGCGTGAGCGCGCTCGATCTCTGCGTCTATCTGCGCCAGCCCTTCCGGGGTGACGAGATTGCGGTGCGGGCTGACGGGCCGATCGGCGATGTCGTCGAAGACGTCACCGGCGGGCTCTTTCATGAATGCGATGCTCATGGCGAAGAAACGCCGCGTCCAAGCGACAGTTCCTCGCCTTAGCCGATGTCGACGACCACGCGCCCGCGCACTTTCCCCTGCACGATCTCGCGCGCCACATCCATCACGTTCTCGAACGCGACATGCGTCGTCAGCGACGCGAGCTTGTCCTTGTCGAGCTCCTTCGCGAGCCGGCCCCAGGCCTCGATGCGCTTCGCCTTGGAGCACTGCACGCTTTCGACGCCGAGCAGCGCCACGGCGCGCAGGATGAAGGGCGCAACGCTGGTCGGCAGGTCCATGCCCTGGGCGAGGCCGCAGGCCGCGATGGCGCCGTTGTATTTCGTCGCCGCGATGACATGCGCCAGCGTCAGCGAGCCGACCGCGTCGATGCCTGCCGCCCAGCGCTCTTTCATCAGCGGACGCGGCGCGCCCTCGAATTCCTTCGTGTCGAGAATTTCGTCGGCGCCGAGCCCCTTTAGGTAATCGGCTTCCTCGGGCCGCCGCGTGCAGGCGATGACATGCCAGCCGGCATTCTTCAGAAGCGCGACCGCAACGGAGCCGACGCCGCCGGCCGCGCCGGTGACGATCGCCGGGCCCATGGCTGGCGTGACGCCGTGTTTTTCCAGCGCCATCAGGCAGAGCATGGACGTGTAGCCGGCCGTGCCGATCGCCATCGCCTGCGCGGGCGACAGCCCGTCGGGCAGCGGCACCAGCCACTCGCTCTTCAGCCGCGCCTTTTGCGAGAAGCCCCCGAAATGGCCTTCACCGACGCCCCAGCCGTTGAGGATCACCTTGTCGCCCGGCTTGAACTCGTCCGACGCAGAGGTTTCGACCACGCCGGTGAAGTCGACGCCGGGGATCATCGGGAATTTGCGCACGACCGGCGACTTGCCGGTGATGGCGAGCCCGTCCTTGTAGTTCACGGTGGAATGCGTGACCCGCACGGTCACGTCGCCGTCCATCAGATCGGCGTCGCTGAAATCCGCGAAGGCAGCGCGATAGCCGGCGTCATCCTTGTCGATGCGGACGGCCTTGAACGTGGACATGGACTTCCCTCCTGTGCGCCGTCATTGCGAGCCGGAGGCGAAGCAATCCAGAGGCCTCACGTGTGGCTTCCGGATTGCTTCGCTGCGCTCGCAATGACGACGAAACATTTCTGGTCACGCCACGATGGTCAAGCCGCCACCGGTTCCGCCTTTCGGACCACCGGCTTTTCCACCACCGGCAGGTTGATCAGCGCCGACAGCACGCCGAGCGCGATCGAGAGATACCAGACGATGTTGTAGGACCCCGTCGCCTCGCGCAGCACGCCGCCGAGCAGCACGCCGAAGAAGCCGCCGACCTGGTGCGAGAAGAAGGCGAAGCCGTAGAGCATGGCGAAGTAGCGCGTGCCGAACATCTGCCCGATCAGGCCCGACGTCGGCGGCACGGTGGAAAGCCACAGCAGGCCCGACAGCGCGCCGAACACATAGGCGCTCGTCGCCGTGGGCGGCAGGAGCAGGAAGACGATCGTCACCAGCGAGCGGCTGAAATAGATGAACGACAGGATGTAGCGGCGCGGCATGCGCGTGGAATAGAAGCCTGCCGTCAGCGAGCCGACGATGTTGAACAGGCCGACCAGCGCGAACGCCCAGTAGCCGACCTGCGGCGCGAGGCCCGCCTCGACGATGTATTTCTGGAAGTGCACGGTGATGAAGGCGAGCTGGAAGCCGCAGGTGAAGAAGCCGAGCACCACGAGCACATAGGAGCGATGGCCGAGCGCCTCGACAATGGCCTCGCGCGTCGTCTGCTGCTTCGGCGCGCCGGCCGCGGGGGCGACATTCGGCTGGCTGGCGACGGCGAGCGAGAGCGGCAGGATGGCGAGCATCAGGACGGCGAAGAAGATCGTCGTCCACTGCCAGCCGAACGACTGGATCATCCCGCCCGACAGCGGCGAGAAGACGAACTGGCCGAACGAGCCCGCCGCCGTCACGGCGCCGAAGCCCATCGAGCGCTTGCTGTCCGGCAGGAGCTTCGCGAGCGCGCCGACCACGAGCGACATCGCGCAGCCCGACAGGCCAAAGCCGATCAGCACGCCAGCGGTGAGCGTGAACAGGGTTGGCGTGTCGGCGACCGACATCAGCGCAAGGCCCGCCGCATAGAGCAGCGCGCCGCCCGAGAGCACGCGGACCGAGCCGAACTTGTCGGCAAGCGCGCCGGCGAACGGCTGGCCCATGCCCCACAGCAGGTTCTGGATGGCGAGCGCGAACGAGAAGGTGTCGGAGCCCCAGCCATAGGCGTTGAGGATGGGCAGCTGGAAATTGCCGGCGGAGCCGCGCGGGCCGAAGGTCAGCATGGAAATGGCGCAGGCGGCGACGATGATGAGTTCGGGCGGCATCGCGCCGCGCTTGCGTGCTGTCTCGCTCATGCCACCCTCGCGCGTCACGCCGAAACCATATCCGGCTTGCATCTGGCCATCGTCCGCCCCGATGGTTACCCTGAGCGTCGGTCAAAAACAAACAGAAGAATGATGAAGCAATGCATCTCGGCGGTGGCGACTTTGCAAGACTCGTCGACCCCCACCCCGCTCGCCTTCGGCGAGTCGCCCTCCCCTCAAGGGGGAGGGTGTTGCACGCGTCAGTCGCAAGGACTCGTCTTGATGAAGCGCGAAATGCAAACTCCCTTCCCCTTGAGGGGAGGGCCGACTCGGCGCAGCCGAGCGGGGTGGGGGTCGTGAGGCTTGCGCTGGATTTGCACACCACCACGGATCGTCACGCGTGACCGATGACGCCGACAGGAAGCCGCCGCTTTCGCATCGCGAGACGCTGGTCATCATCATCGGCGTGCTGCTGCCGCTGTTTCTCGGCGCGCTGTCGCAGAGCATTGCGGCGAGCGCGCTGCCCACCATCGGCCGGGCGCTGGGCGCCACCGGCGACCTGTCTTGGGTGATCACCGCCTATCTGCTGACGCAGACCGCCGCGACGCCGTTGTTCGGCAAATTCTCCGATACGCATGGCCGCCGCACGACCATGCAGATCGCCATCTGGGTGTTCATCGCCGGCTCAATCGCCTGCGCGCTCGCGCCCAACATCGCGACGCTCGTGGCCGCGCGCGCCGTGCAGGGTGTCGCGGCTGGCGGGCTGACGTCGATTCCCATGATCGTGCTCGGCGATCTCGCGCCGCCGAAATTCCGCGCGCGCTATTACACCTATTATTCGCTGGTCTACATCACGGCGGGCGCGATGGGGCCGGCGCTCGGCGGCTTCTTCGCCGAATATGTGCACTGGTCGGC
>JAQGKM010000139.1 GCA_028290125.1 Hyphomicrobiales bacterium
TGCTCGCATTCAGGCAGCGGCCGTCAATCTGGCGGCGAGGGTGGCCGATGCGCGCGCCACCGTGTTGTTGCGCGCAGATTGCCACGCCGAATATCCCCCCGGTTTCGCAGCAATGTGTCTGAAAGCCATGAGCGAGCGCGATTGCGCATCCGTCGTGGTGCCGATGCTCACCGTTGGCTCCGGCTGCCTGCAAAGCGCGATCGCGGGCGCGCAGAATTCGCGGCTCGGCAATGGCGGCTCGCTGCATCGTCTCGCCGGCTCGTCTGGCTATGTTGAACACGGACACCATGCCGCCTTCGACCGCGCCGCTTTCCTGTCGGTCGGCGGTTATGCGGAAGACATGAAGGCCAACGAAGACGCCGAGCTCGACCGGCGGCTGGCGCAAGCAGGCCACCGCATCTGGCTCTGCGGGGAGGCCACGATCAAATATTTCCCGCGCGGCGATGTGCGCAGTCTCGCGCGCCAATACTTCGCCTACGGTTGGGGCCGGGCGACGACATGCATCCGCCACGGCGCGCTTCCGCGTCTTCGACAGATGGCGCCCGTCGGCGCCCTGCTCTTCACCGCGTTGTCTCTCCTTGGCGGACTTCTGGACGCGCGCCTGATGCTGGGTGCATGCGCCTATGTGGCCGTCTGCGTCCTGTGGGGAATTGTGGACGCATGGCGCACGCGGCGCATGTGCCTCATCCTGTCCGGCCCGATGGCCATCGTCATGCACATGGCCTGGGGAGCCGGCTTTCTGGCACGGCTCGCCCGTCAGGGGCGCTCGGCGGAGGACGTATCCCGATCGAGCGGTATCTCGAGAACCTGATAGCTCTCCATCATGACGCCGCGCATCTCGTCCGGCCCCAGCGGCGGCCCGATGCTCAACGACACGCCGTCGACTTCGCCCTTCGCCAGACTTTCGAGACCCATTCCCCACGAGAGATCGACTGCGGCGAGCCGCACGCCGGAGCCGCGTTCGACCATCTCCTGCAACCGTTCGGACTTTTCTCCTGACAGACCGGTTGCGATGCGCCGGTCGGTCAGATCTTGCGCGCCGCGCAGATTTCTTTTGACGATCAGCACAAGCGATCTGCGGACGGGCGCCGCCGGTTGTGCCGCCGGAGCGACAGCCTCCTTGACGGGCGCAGCGACGCCCAGCGCTGGCGCTGCCGTCTTGCCGACGTCGATAGGCGCGCTCGCCACCACTGGGGCGTCGACGTCCGGGGCGTCCCGATCTCCCCACGGGCGTGGCGGCGGCAAGGGCGCCAGCACGACCCGAACCTTGGGCTTGGGCTTCGGCGGGGGTTTCAACGCCGCCGTCGTGTCCTGGGCGGTGTCAGGCGGGAGCGCCGACTCCAGTTCCGTCCCGTCTGGCTCGGACCTGACAGGCTGAACTTTCGGAGCGGCGGGCTTGGCGGCCGCCTTCCTGGGCTTTGTCTGCGACTTTGCGCGCGGCTCGGCGCCAGAGCGTGGCGACGCCGCAGGAGCCCTGTCGGCTTCCGCACTGAAAAGATCGCCAAGGAAGGCCTGGGCCCATGCCTGGCTGGAACTGGCCGGGATAATGGACACCATTGCGAGCAGAGCGATGGATCGTAATCTCGTCTTCAAGCTCGGCTTAACCTTTTTTTCACCATGGGCTTTCGCAACGCCCAGAACCGCGTCACAGTTTCGCGTTAAACGAGCGTTACGTCCAATCTTATGCTAGTGTATGCTCGTTCTAACGCTTTAATTACGGGGATAAAAAATGGCTCGGCGAGCTTTGCCGTTTATCAATTGCGTTTTCGTAATCAGCTGGATTGTCGCCCTTTTTTCGGCGCTTCCCGCACAGGCGCAGTCCTCCGCCTACCGTCTGGCGCCAGGTGACGTGCTCCAGCTCACCATCGTCGGCTTCCCGGATCTGAAGCAGCGTTCGCCGGTCAATGTCGATGGCGACGTCATGCTTCCGCTCGTCGGCAACGTGAAAGCGTCCGGCCAGACGGTCGCCGAATTTTCCGCGCTGGTGAAAAGCCGGTTCGGCAACAAGGTCGTGCAGCAGCGTGGCAGCGACGGGCGTGGCTCGACCATCGTTCTCGCGCCCGACGAAGTGACCATCGATATTCTTGAATATCGTCCGATCTACTTGCGCGGCGACGTCGGCAAGCCGGGCGAGCAGCTGTTTCGACCAGGCATGACCGTCCGCCAGGCCGTGGCGGTGGCCGGCGGTTATGACCTCCTGAGGTTTCGCAACGGCAACCCTGTGCAGGAATCTGCGAAACTGCGCGGCGACGCCATGAGCGCATGGTCCGACATCCTGTTTCAGCAGGCGGCTGTCTGGCGCATGCGGACGGAAACGTCCGATCAGGACGTCGACATGGGCAAGGCGTTCTTCGACAAGTCGCCGTTGGCTAAGACGATGATCGATTCAGCGTTTCAGCGGCAGGCCGACCAGCTCGCCACGCGACGGTCCGAACAGCAGCGCGAAGAGACTTATCTAAAATCGGTAATTTCGCAGAGCGACAGCCGCATCCAGTTGCTCACCGAGCAGCAGAAGAACGAAGAAGAAAGCAGCAAGCAGGACATCGACGACTTCGAGCGCGTGGCGAAACTCTACGAAAAGGGCAACACGTCCATCACG
>JAQGKM010000156.1 GCA_028290125.1 Hyphomicrobiales bacterium
GACGGCACGATCCTCGCCACCGCCGACCAGTCCATGCCGCTCGAACAGGCGGTCGGCGATGCGGGCATCACCTTCGACACGCGCAAGTTCACGTGGATCGGCACGCCCATCTTCGAGAACAACACGCTCGTCACCTGGCACACCTCGCCCGTGAAGACGATCGAGGACGCCAAGCGGATGGAAGTCGCGGTTGGCGCCACCGGCTTCAACACGTCGGCGCAATATCCGCAGGTGATGAATGCGCTGCTCGGCACGAAATTCAAGATCATCATGGGCTATCCCGGCGGCAACGAGATCAATCTCGCAATGGAAAACGGCGAGGTGGCGGGCCGTGGCTCGAACAATTGGACGTCGTGGAAATCGACCAAGCCCGACTGGATACGCGACAAGAAGATCAACATCATCGCGCAGATCGGCCTGACCAAGGCCGCCGACTTGCCGGACGTGCCGCTGCTGATGGATCTGGCGAAGAACGACGACGACCGCGCCGCCCTGAAACTCGTCTCGGCGCCGCCGTCAGTCGGACGCCCGATCTTCTCGACGCCGGGCGTGCCCGCCGACCGCACGGACGCGCTGCGCGCGGCCTTCGACGCGACGATGAAGGATCCGGCTTTCCTCGAAGAGGCGAAGAAAATGGGCCTCGACATCAACCCGATCTCCGGGGCCGAATTGCAGAAGATCGTCAGCGACATCATCGACACGCCAAAGCCGATCCGGGATCGCCTGGCGTCGATCCTGTCACTGATCGATCGCGACAAGAAATAATGAGCCGTCATTGCTAGCTTCACCTTCGGCTCGCAATGACGACCGTGGCAAGGACAATCCATGCAGAACATGAAACCCAGACTCGCGGCGCTTCTCGCCGCAACGCTCATCGCATCGCCCGCGCTCGCGCAGGACGCGGACTTTTACAAGGGCAAGTCCGTCGATCTCTATATCGGCTACGCGCCGGGCGGCGGTTACGATACTTACGCGCGTCTCGTCGCGCGGCACATGGGCGACTTCATTCCCGGCAAGCCGAATTTCGTGCCGAAAAACATGGCGGGCGGCGGCGGTCGCGTTGTCGCGGGCTACATCTTCAAGATCGCGCCGAAGGACGGCACGGCCATCGCCACGGCCGACCAGTCGCTCGTGCTGCAGCAGGCGATCGGCGACACGACAATCCAGTTCGACATGAACAAGTTCGTCTGGATCGGCAATCCCTCCGCAGACAACAACACGGCGGTGACCTGGCACACGACGGGGGTGAAGACCATCGACGAGGCCAAGCAGAAGGAAGTGATCGTCGGAGCGACGGGGCCGAACACCTCCGCGCAATTGCCGCAGGTGATGAACGCCATTCTGGGCACGAAATTCAGGATCGTGCAGGGTTATCCCGGCGGCAATGAAATGAACCTTGCGATGGAGGGCGGCGAGATCGGCTCGCGCGGCTCCAACCCGTGGTCGTCGTGGAAGGGCACCAAGCCCGACTGGGTCAAGGACAAGAAGATCAACATCCTCGTGCAGATCGGCCTGAGCAAGGCCGCCGACCTGCCGGACGTGCCGCTGCTCATCGATCTCGCGAAAAACGACGACGACCGCGCCGTCCTGCGCCTCATCTCGGCGCCCGCCACGATTGGCCGCCCGCTGTTCGGGCCTCCCGGCACGCCCGACGCGCGCGTCGCGACCTTGCGCAAGGCCTTTGACGACATGGTCAAGGACAAGTCCTTCCTCGACGAGGCCGCGAAGGAACGCCTCGACATCAATCCCGTTTCCGGCGTGGACCTCGCGAAGATCGTCTCGGAAATTGTCGCGACGCCAAAGCCCATCGCAGATAAGCTCGCCGTCATCATCGCAGAACCCAAGTAAGGATTGCGCCCATGAAATTGTTCTATTCGCCCGGCTCCTGCGCGCTCGGCATCCACGTGCTGCTGGAAGAAATCGGCAAGCCCTACGAGGTGCAGAAGATCAATCTGGCGGCGCGCGAGCAATATGCGCCCGAATACGTCGCCATCAACCCGAAGTCGAAAGTGCCTGCGCTGCAGCGCGATGACGGCAGCGTGCTGACCGAATGGCCGGCCATCGCCTCGTTCCTGGCGCTGACCAATTCGGACAAGGGCCTGCTCTCGACCGATCCGGAAACCTTCGCGCGCACGCTCGAAGCTGTGGATTATGTCGCCGCCTCGCTGCACATGCAGGGCTTCACCCGCATCTGGAAGCCGGAAGGCTTTTCGCCCAATGAAGCCGACCACGCGGCGGTCAAGGCGCGCGGGCAGGAGATCGTCGACAAGGGTCTCAAGTCCTTCGACGCGATGCTCGCCGACCGCGACTATGTCGGCGGATCCAAGATGAGCATCGCGGATGCGGCGCTGTTCTATCTGGAGTACTGGGTCGCCGAGCGGTTGAAGCAGCAGCTGCCGGGGAACATCGCCAAGCACTACGAGCGCATGCGCGCCCGGCCTGCGGTGGCGAAGGTGCTGAAGGATGAGGGGCTGGCGTAGCTTCAAGGGCTCCCGCTTCTTTATTGGAGAGAAGCGGGAGCCCGTGATTGCGCGCGAAGCGAAGCAATCCAGAAGCCACGCAAGAGGTGATCGTCTTCTTGCGCGATCCACTTTCGCCAGTGTCACGCATAGTCGTGACTGGATTGCTTCGCTCCGCTCGCAATGACGGCGCTCACTTGCTGCACGCCGCTCCACCCAGCACGCAGAATTTTGCGCAATGCGGATGGTTCAGCGCCACGGCGCCGCTCGCGTCCTTCAGCGAGCGCCCGAGTTCGAAACGCGCGTCATAGGGCAGGAGCGTGCAGGCGAGAACGGCTGGCGCATCCGCGCCCTTGCGCTTCACCACCATGCGTGAACTGGCGCACATCACGTCGCGCGGCGACTTGTGCAGGAGGCCCCAGCAGGCCTCGGTGATTTCCGGAACGTCGGCGTCCGCATCCATCTCGGGAAACAGCATCAGCGCCACGGGATCGTGCGCGTCCACCGCAATTCCCTCGCGCGCGAACAGCGCGGCGTAGCCGGCGCGCAAGGCGTCTTCGCCTTCGCCTGAAAACAGCCGACCGGCGACATCGAGCGCGAAACCGTTCTCCGACAGCCATTTCAGCCCGGCAAGCGTCGGCGCGAACGTCCCGGCGCCGCGTTCGCGTTCGTGCCAGGCTGCGTCATGATGATCGAGCGAGACGCGCAGCTTCAAGCGTGCGCCGAAACGCGCGTGCAGGTCGAGCAGCCAGTCCTGCGCATGCTGCATCGGCTTCATCGCGTTGGTCAGCACGAGCGTTTGAAACCCGCGCGCCAGCGCATCTTCCAGCATGGCGCGCAGGTCGCGGTTCATGAAAGGTTCGCCGCCCGTGAAGCCGATCAGCGTGACAGGCAGGTCGTCGCGCGCGATCTCGTCGAGATAGGCCGCGACGTCGCCGGCGCCGATGTACTCCAGCCGGTCGTTGCGCGGGCTCGATTCGATGTAGCAATGCGCGCAGGCGATGTTGCAGAGCGTGCCGGTGTTGATCCACAGCGTCTCGAGCGCATGCAGCTCGACATGCGCACGGCGTTCGCCCTTGGCGGTGATGCGGGAATCGCGAAACTTCGCCGGGTCGAGCGGCGGCGCGAGGAGATGCGGAGTGGCCATCAGTCTGTCGAGATCCTCGGGTCTGTCGACGTCCCACACCGGCGCGGTTTCATGCGCGGCCCAGCCGAGCGCGGCGAGCTGTGCGCGCGTCTGCGCCATCACCACCTCGGTGCCCCAGTCGATCTGCTCGAACAGGCCTACGTGCGAGCGGGCGAGGCCGATCAGACCGTAGCCGCCATCTTCCGCCGGACAGAACGCCGCATCGGCACCGGCGCGCAGCGCGGCGTCGGCCTCGCGCAACAGGTCCGCGCCCAGCATCGGGCAATCGGCGCCGATGACGAGAAGCGGGCCGCGCGCTTCCTCGAAGGCGAACAACATGCGTGCGCCGAGATCGTCGCCCTGTTGCGCGCGAAGCCGCACGCCAAACCGCGCGGCGCATCGCGCGAAGAACGCGTGCGTCTCGTCCGGCGCGCACCACAGCGTGACCTCGCCGAGACCCGTCGCGCAGGCCTGCGCCAGCGTGTGCTCGACGAGCCGCGCATGCAGCGCCGCCGCGCCTTCTGCGCCAAGTTTCGGGATGAGCCGCGTCTTCGCCGCGCCGGCGACGGGCGCACGTGCGAAGATCGCGATCGGGCAGGGCGCCTCAGCTGTCACGCGGCGCGTATCCATACTTCACGGCAAGGCGGCGGGGATCCGCGCCGCAGAAATATTCGGCCCGCAGCCGCCACATCAGCAGGATGGTGCGCCACGCGCCATGGCGATCCCAGCGCCGCCCGGAGGTCAGCGCCGGCCCGCGCAGGCAGGCGGGTCGTCCGATGCTGCGCAGCCGCTTGGTGAGCTCGACGTCTTCCATCAGCGGCACATCGGCGAAGCCGCCCAGCCGCTCGAACACGTCGCGGCGCACGAAGAGCGCCTGGTCGCCGGTGGCGACGCCGGTCAGTCGCGAGCGCCAGTTGATCATGCGCGACACCAGCGGCAGCCAGAGCGAACGGCCCTCGATGCGGACATCGAAGCGGCCCCAGACTGCGCCGGCGAGCGCGGCGCGCACCAGCGCGGGGGCGTGGGACGGCAGGTGCGTATCCGCATGGAGGAAGAGAAGGGCGTCGCCGCGGGCTTCACGCGCCCCGGCGTTCATCTGCGCGGCCCGTCCGCGCGGCGCCTCGACCAGCGCGTCGCAGAGCGGCCGGACGATGGCGGGCGATCCGTCGGCGCTGCCGCCGTCCGCCACGATCAGCTGGCAGCCATCCGCGCGCCACGCCTGCAGCGGCGCGAGCAGCGCTGGCAGGCGTTCGGCCTCGTTCAGGACAGGCACGATGATGGACAGGCGCAAGGGCGGGCTCCGGCGTGTCGCCCCAACATAGGGCGCGGGACCGAGGCTCCCAAGGGCGCGATGGCCGTGCGACTAAAGTTGACTCCGGCGCCGGAGACGGCGAAGAAGAAGTCAAAGGGCCGCGATGATCCGGAACCGGACGTGCAAAGGCCCAAACGCGATAACGGCAGACAGGGAGAACGAGATATGCATGCGGACCGTCCCGAGGGGAAAGTCGACGAGAAGGTTGGCTTCGGCAGCGACGTCGCAGCCCAGATGCTGCGCCGCTTCGGCTTTCGCTATGTGAGCCTCAACCCCGGCGCCAGCTATCGCGGCCTGCACGATTCGATGGTCAACCATCTCGGCAACGTCGATCCCGCCATGCTGCTCTGCCTGCATGAAGACCATGCGGTCGGCATCGCCCACGGTTACGCCAAGGCGACCGGCGAGCCCATGGCCTGCGTGCTCCACTCCAACGTCGGCCTGATGCACGGCACGATGGCGCTCTACAACGCCTTCTGCGACCGCGCCCCGATGTTCGTGCTCGGCGCGACCGGCCCGGTGGACGCTTCGCAGCGCCGCCCGTGGATCGACTGGATCCACACCTCCGCCGACCAGGCGAGCATCGTTCGCGATTTCATCAAGTGGGACAACCAGCCGTCCTCCGCCGACTCGCTCGTCGAGGCCATGGCGCGCGCCAACATCATGACGCGCAGAGAGCCGCGCGCGCCGGTCTACATCTGCCTTGACGCCGGCCTGCAGGAATCGGCGCTCGAGAAGGCGCCGGAATGGCCCGATCTCGATCGCATGAAGCCGCCCGCGCCCGCCCGCGCCGCCAAGGCCGATCTCGACGCCGCCGTCGCGCTGCTGAAGGACGCCAAGAAACCCGTCGTTCTGCTCGGCCGCACCGACTGGACCGACGCCGGTTGGGCCGCGCGCATCGCGCTGGTCGAGCGCCTCGGCGCCGTGGTGTTCACCGATCTCAAGAACCGCTCGGCCTTCCCGACCGACCATCCCTCGCATGTCGCCGCGCCGTTCAACCAGGTCGGCCGCGCGCCCAAGCGCATCGTCGAAATCCTCGAGCAGGCGGACGTCATCCTCGCGCTCGAATGGACCGATCTCGCGAGCGCGCTGCGCATCAAGAAGGACGGCAAGCTCGACGCCAAGGTCATCTCGACCAGCATGGACCAGTATCTCCACAACGGCGCCCATGCGAACTACCAGGCGCTGCCCTTCGCCGACATCAACATGGCGG
>JAQGKM010000195.1 GCA_028290125.1 Hyphomicrobiales bacterium
GAGCGGCGCGTGGCGTTTGTGCTGTCATTCTTCATGGCGATACCCCGAGTTGAGACCTGACGTTTATTTTTTCAACTTTGCAAGATGCAGGCCATTGACACTCATCCTGACCGCCCCAGCGCAGAAAAGCCAGAGGCTTTGTGCATGAAACATCAGGCTGTCAGGGGACGTCGGGAATGCGGCGCATTCGGGCATGCGACATCGCGCCCGGACGAGCGACAGAAAGGTCTTGAAATGCGCGCAGGGATGAGATGCCCCTGCGCTGCAGGCGCTTCAGCTCATTCCGGCAGCGCAAGCGCCCGGTCGACAAGAGCGCCGGCTCGCTTGAAGTCGTAATTCCGGAACATGTTCGTCTTCACGAGATAGGACGCGCCGCCATAAAACTTTTCATATTGCTGGTGGCGATTGCCAAACTCCGTGCCGATGAAATCCCACGCCATGCGCATGAGCGCCATGCGCTCGCGTGCATCGCCGGAGCCCGACACCATGTATTTTTCCATATCGGCTTTCGTCACCGGGCTCTCGAGATCCTCGATCGAGGACGGCATGGTGATCAGCGAGGCGCCGGACAGTTCGCGGATGATGTTGATCATGCGCGGATTGTTGTCGGACTGCAGCGCCATGACGGCGTAGAGCGTCGCGCGATCCGGCCACAGTACGCCGTTGGCGTCGATCGTGGCGCGTACTTCCTGTGCTTCGAGCATGGCTTCGACGGTCATCACCAGCGCCGCCAGTTCGCCCATCTGCGCCTGCACCGCAGGGTTGGAATCGTTGCCGGTCATTTCGTTGATGCGCTTGGCGAGGCCGATCATGAAGCGCAATTTGGTCGCATAACGCGCCTGCGCCTGATGGTTGCCATACAGATGGCTCGGCGTTTTCCACCACTGGTCGCGGCAGATCTCGATATTGCGATAGATGAAGACGTGCTCCCACGGCACGAACACGTTGTCGAGCACGACGAAGCAGTCGGTTTCATCGAAACGGCTGGTCAGCGGATAGTCGAACTTGTTGGTGGCGTTCAGCGCATAGGGGCGGCGCGGATAGAGCCGCAGGCCTTCCGCATTCGCCGGCACGGCGACGCTGATCGCATGGTTCTCGTCACCAGGACGCAGCGGCTGAATGCAGCTGACCTGGATCCAGTCGGAATAGACGCCGCCGGTCGCCAGTTGCTGCGAGCCGGAGATGTAGATGCCGCCGTCGGTTTCCTTCACGACGCCCGCATACATGGTCGGATCAGCCTGCTGGCTCGACTGCTTCGACCGGTCGATCTGCGGCGGCACGATGGCGTAGGTCGCCCAGAGGTGGTTCTCGCGCAGGTGTTCGTAGAAGGAGACGACGTTGTCGGCGAAGTTCTGACCGCCGGCCGCGAAGACCTCCGGTGTCGCCGCAAAGCCGGCGAAGAAATTCGAGACATGATCAGGCGTGCGGCCCATCAGGCCGAAGGTCGCCTCGGACCACATTTCCGATGCGAGTCGCTTGGCGCGAAGATCAGCATGGCTGCGGGGGATCTGGAAACCGCGATAGACCGGGCCGCCGCTCGTTGGCGACGTGTAGGTCATGCGCTCGCGATTGGCAGGATCGGCCGCAATGTCGAAGAGCTGCGCCGCCGAGCGTGCGCCTTCTGCGAAGGCCGGATGCGTCGCGACATTCTTGACCCGTTCGCCATTCACGAAAATGGCGCGGCCATCGTTGAGCGATTCGAGGAACTGCGCGCCGGTGCGCAGCGGAACGGGCTTCGGAGCATGCCCGGACGCGGGCTTGGTTGCGGCAGGAGATGCGACGGCAAGCGAGGTCATTCAGCCACTCCCGATTTGATATACCTACAGACTGTAGCTAACTGTCGGGGGCGTCAAGACGTGATTATATGCAGGGCGCCTACACAATGACTGCGCAGCGCCTGCGAGTGGCGCCTTTCATCGTGCGACGCCTTTCTGTAAACCAGCGCTTGAGCAGAGAGGGACCAGCTTGGCCGCGAAACGAAAAGCCCCGGTCGAAGAGCGCGCAAGCGAAGGCTTTCGCCCGCCGCTCACCATCTCCCGCAAGGCCCTGCTGGATGCGCAAGGCGACGCCCATTTCCGCGAGATCCTCTACCTGATGGTGACGGCTTTCGGGCGGCTGCTCGCCTGCCGGGACGCATTTGGCCGCTCGGCGGACCTGACGGGCTCGCAATTCGCGGTGCTGATGGGCGCGGCCTATACGCAGGGCGCGACGGGCGTCACCATCGCGGCGCTCGCCGCCCATGTGCAACTCGCCGCGACCCATGTGACCACCGAGGTCGGACGCCTCGTCACGCGCGGCCTGCTGGAAAAGCAGAACAACCCGAAAGACCGCCGCAGCGTGCTGGTGCGCCTGACCGGCGAAGGCGAACAGGTCGTGCAGGGCCTCGCGCCCTTCATGCGGTCGATCAACGACATCCTGTTCGATGGCGTCGGGCGGCAGGAATTTGCCGAGCTGGAGCAGTTTCTGGTCCGCTTCGCGCGCCAGAGCGATCTCGCCCTGTCCGAAATCAGCCGGCGCGAGAAGCCGGCGTCCTGACGCCGCGGCTCAAAGCTCGACGACGTCCACCTGCGCGCCGAGTTCGGCGCGCGCGAGATCGACAACGTGGCGATGGTGCGTGAAGAGGATGCATTGCAGATGCACGCCTGTGGCGGCGAGCGTGCGCAAGCCGTGCAACGTGCGCGCATCGTCGAAGCTCGTGAAAAGGTCGTCGGCGATGAAAGGCGAAGGCTCCGCACGCGTGGCGAAGTCCTCGACATAGGCGAGACGCAGCGCGAGGTAGAGCTGGTCGCGCGTGCCTTCGCTCAAACCTTCCATGCCGACGCATTCGCCACTCGCGCGAGCGCCCTGCAGCACGGCGGCATCACTGTCGTCGAAGGACTGGGCGATGCCCGAAAAGGCGCCGCCGGTCAGCTCTGCAAACAGGGCGCTGGCGCGCTGCATCAATGGATCTTGCCGCGTCGCGCGATGGCGTTCCAGCGCGTCGTTCAGCATGGCTGAGGCGAGACGCAGGACGAGCCATTCTCGCGCGGCCTCCTGCAGTTCGGCTTCGGCGTTCATCCGCTGCTGCCATGCGGTTTCCGAGCCGAAGCCGGCTTGCTGCTCGGCGACCTGCTGCTCGGCCCGCTTCAGCTCCGCATAGGCCTCCTGCGACTCCTGCGTGAGCCTTTCTTCATCCATCGACAGCGCCAGAAAATCGGCCTCCGCCCGGTCAGGATCGAAATCGGCGAGTTCGGCGCGGATCGCGTCCTCAGCCACGCCGTTCGCCTGTTCCGCCAACTGGCGCCGCCAGTCGTCCAGAGCGTCGCAAAGCTGGGCTCGGCGCTTCAGACGCTGCAGAAGGTCGGCGGGATCGGCGCCAGCGGGAAGTTGCGTCGCGAGCTTTGCGAGCGTTGCGCGGGCGCCGTCGGCGACGCGCGCAGCGCTGCGAACATCGGCTTCACAGGCGTGCTTGCGTTTGGCGACCTCGTCGCGGCGCGCGCATTCCCGACGTGCGGCATCGAGACGTTCGCGCAATTGCGCGACGCCCGTCGCGGGCGGAAGGCCCACCAGATCCGGCGCCAGCACTGCGACGAGCGCATGCGCATCCGCCTCGAAGGCGACGATGTCGCGTCGCAGACCGGCAACGCGACGGGCAAGATCATCCCGCTTTTCGATGAATTGAGGCGCGAGCTTCCAGACGTCGATCGCCGCCAGCGCTTCGACGATGCCCGTGTCGGCCGACAGACCGATGGCCGGAAGGCTCGCGCGCCAGCGGCCCTCCCATTCGTCCAGCGCGCGCGTGTGCGACGCGAGATCGCGCTGGAGTTTGGCGATGCGAAACTCAAGGTCTTCCCGGCGCCGCGCCAATCCGCGCGCTTCTTCCCAGGCGCCGGCGGTTTCGCGCAAACGCACTGCGATCCGCGCGCTCTGACGCGCAGCGTCGATGTCCATGGCGGGCAGACCCGCCTCTGCGGCGATGAGCGCCAGAGGCGTTGCAAGGCGTGCGAGTTCGGCGTCTGCGTCCACGATCTCGGCACGCAGGCCGGACAGCCGCGCCTGGCGTTCAAGCAACGCGCGGGCCGCCGTACGCCACGCCTGCATGGCGGCAGGCGCGAGCGGAAGGATGCCGGCTGGCGACCAGAGCGATGTCCATGCCTGTTCGAGCGCCGCGCGTGCGGTTTGCAGATCAAGGCGGCTCGCCTCGGCGTCTGCGGCCCTTCCAACATGACGATCGAGCGCGGCGGACTGGGCCGCAAAGTCCGCCACACGTGATGCATCGCGGGCGGCGGCGTCGGCGAGCAAGTCGGCCTGCGCGCCGGCGACTTCGAAACGCGCCACACTGGCCGGAAGGGCTGCGCCCGACAGCGCTTCGGGCGCATCAAAAAGCGAGGCCCGCAGATGCGCCCATTCGACGTCACGCGCAGCACGCGCGGCGGCGATGCGCTCCTGCGTCGGCACTTCTCCGCCCTCGGAGAGCGACGCGATTCGAAGCTGAGCCGCCTGCGCGTCCTGTTCTGCGTCGCGAAGGCGGACGAGGGCGTCGCGCTCCGCCGTGGCGTTCTCGTCGAGACGCCGCGCGAAGTCCGCAATGGTCTCGGGCGACGGGAACGCGAAGCCCGCAAGGCCGGCCAGATTGTCCACCGGGATCGCCAGCGCGGCGGCTTCCTGCCTCAATGCCTCCTCGTCGCGTCGCAAGGCCTGTGCGGCCTGCGTGCGCGCGGCGACGAACGCCTCGACATTGCCGAGCGCCGCCAGCTTCTCCTGCAAAGGCGCGGGATCGGCAAGGGCCGGCTGCTGCGCGCGCAGGGCGTCGAGTTGTTCGAGCAAATCGAACTCCGAACGCAGGCTGTAGGCGAAGCCCGCCTTCTCCTGCGTCAGCGCCTGACCCTGCTGGGCAAGGTCGCGCACGCGCGCGAGCGCAGGCTGCGTCGGCTGCGCATCCACGACAGCCTGCGCATCGGCAAGGCCGAGCAGCCGCGCGTGACGGTCGAGATCGGCCTGCGCGCCGTCATGCTCGCTGACGACTCGCGGCAGATCGACGTTGTTCTTCAGGAATTGGCTGACGCGCTGCACCAGCGCGTCGATTTCGGCGGCTCTCTCCAGCACGCCGCCGTCAACCGCTATGGCTGCGAGCGCCTGCGTGCTGTCGTCCAGAGCCGCGGTCTGGCGTCGGATCAGTTCGGCCGCCTTCGCGCTCGCCGCCAGCGCGGCGTCGAACTCGGCGATGAAGCCGGCCGGCACGCGCGGAAGGTCCGCATCCAGGTCGATCTGCGTTTGCTGGGCGTCGATGCGGCGCAACAGCGGCGCAAGGCTTTTCTGCCGCCCGATGCGCGTGCGCTCCGCACGCACCTTGCGAAGCGCGTTGCGCAGATCGTCCACGCGGGCGCCGTTGGTCGCGATGGCGTCGGCAAGCTTTTTCCACGCGCCCGCGCGCAGTTCGCTGTCGCCGATGGCCTTCTTCGCAAGATCGAAGCGGTCGCGCGCCTGATAGAAGCGGCGCGTCTGCGACTTGTTGGCCGTGAAGATGCCGTCAGCCGAGTCGTCGAGCTGCTTTCGCAGGGTGGCCAGTCCGCGAAGCCCCGACGCCGCAGCCATCAGACTCGAGCCAACCTCGCCGCGCGTCTGCAGCAATTCATCGGCGCCCTTGCGCAAACATTCGGCATCGAGCCCGAAGGCGGCCGAAAAGATGTCGCGCGACATTTGCCCGAGGAATGGCGCCAGCGCGTCATCCGGCAACGGCGCGCCAGCGACGTCGAGCAACGTGTTCTTGGTCCCCTTGCGCCGCACGAACGACAGGCTCGCGCCGTTGCGCGACAACAATTCGCCGCCGACCCGCAGATCGGTCTGTTTGAAGCGAAAGTCCTGCGTGGTGCGCGCCGGGAAGCCGAAGAAGAGATCGCGCACCGCCGATAGCGTCGTCGACTTGCCCGCCTCGTTCGCCCCGTAGACGACATGCAGCCGCGCATCCGGGCGCAGCGATGCGCTGCGGTTCTCGAAGGCGCCGTAGCAGAGCAGGTCGAGCCGCGTCAGGCGCATCAGCACGGCCCTCCGGCGCGGCCCAGCACCATCGCCCGAGCCTCGGCGATCAGCGCCTCCGCATCGTCCTGCGAGAAGGGCAGTTTGGCGCCCGATGCTTTCGAGCGCACGAGTTCGAGGTCTTCCGCAAAGCGTGTGGCGATCATCTCGGCGCTGCCGCCCTCGAGCAGCGATGCGAGATCGACGCCCGCGAGGACCTCGGGGCCGGCGAGCGAAACGTCGCGTGTTTCAAGGCTCAGCTTCTCGATCCAGATGTCTTCGGCGCAACGCTGCGCCGCCGCCAGGACTTCGTCGGCGAGACGCGCCTGATCCGCCACCAGGCGGCGATGCAGCGCCGTTTCGCCCCGCAGACGCACGCGCGCGGCCACGAGCCGTCCGTCGGCGGCTTCAGCGATCGGGCGGAACGCCTCTTCGACCGCCCGCAGCAGAGCGGCTTCGGTGTCGTGTGGCTGCACATCGATGTCGAGATGCGCCCATCGCGCCTGATCGGTGACGACGCGGCGAAGATCCGTGACGCGTCCGTCCTCGACGTCCACGAACACGGCGCCCTTGGGCCCGCACTCGCGCACGCTGCGGCCCTGCAGATTGCCCGGAAAGACAATGTAGGGATCGCGCGACACGACCTCGAATTCATGAATGTGGCCGAGCGCCCAGTAATCGTAGCCGCGTCCCGTCATGTCGGCGAGCGTGCAGGGCGCATAGGAGGCGTGGCCGGGACGTCCGTCGCAGGACGTGTGCAGGAGGCCGATGTTGAACCAACCCGGCCGGGAGTCCGGATAGGTGATGGCTAAATTATCGGCG
>JAQGKM010000211.1 GCA_028290125.1 Hyphomicrobiales bacterium
CGTCGTAGCTCATGGCGCGCAGCAGGTCGAGCGCTCCGTCGATTTCTTCGCCCGACATCCAGAGACCATCGACGCGGCGACGGTCGTAGCGCAGCAGGCCGAGATGCACGCCGGCCAGCGTCGTCACCGTGCCGGACGTGCCGAGGAGATGAAAGGCGTCGCAGCGCACCTCACGCTCGACGCGCCTGCGAAACTCCGCCAATTCGCCGGCCACATGCGCCACCATGGCGTCGAAAATGTCGGGTGTGACGTCGACGCCGCCGAACTGCTCGGCCAGCGTAACGACGCCGAGCTTGAGCGAGGCCCAATGGCGTACGCGCGAGCGGATGTTGTCGCCCCGCCCCGGACGCCCGCGCGCCAGCCAGACGATTTCCGACGAGCCGCCGCCGATGTCGAACAGCAGCACGCCCTGCGCGCCGGGATCCGCCAGCGCGGCGCAACCTGCGGCGGCCAGATGCGCCTCGGTCTCGCGATCGACGATTTCCAGATCGAGGCCGGTGCGCTCGCGCACACGGTCGATGAACTCGGCGCCGTTCTCGGCCATGCGACAGGCCTCGGTCGCGATGAGGCGTGCGCGGCTGACGCCGCGAATATCCATCTTGTCGCGGCAGATCTCGAGCGCGCCGAGCGTGCGGCGGATCGCCTGCTCGCCCAACCGGCCGGACGCGGACACGCCCTCACCCAGCCGGACGATGCGCGAGAACGCGTCGACGATGCGAAACCCTTCTCGCGCAGGCCTCGCCACCAACAGGCGGCAGTTGTTCGTGCCGAGATCGAGCGCTGCATAAGTATGGGCAGGATGACGCCGCTGCAGGTCCGGCTGCGCCGGCCTCGCCGCCAGGTCGGGCGGATCGGCGATGGCGCGACCATTCAGGTCCATGCCCTTCAGATCCGTGGGCGGCACGTCGGCAATCTCCTGTCGCCCGGTCGGCCGGCGATACGGCCCGGGCGGTTCACCCATGAGTGTAGCGGCCCGACGCCGGATTTGAAAACGCGAATTGCGTCCATTTCGACGCAACCGGGCGAAACCGCCCCGCCGACATCGACTTTCGCAATTGACAGACCCGAAGCCCACGGGCTAAACCCCGCCCACCGAAGCAGCCGCGCCAAAAGCCCGCCCGCTTCTTGGGGGATAGTTCAACGGTAGAACTACCGACTCTGACTCGGTCAATCTTGGTTCGAATCCAGGTCCCCCAGCCAAAATTCAAAAATTCGTCATATCTGAGCCATCGTTTGCTGCGGAAGCGTATCTGCGGCACTTGCGTCGCGGCGCCCGTCACCCGGACGCACTTCGCGCACCGCCCGCTTTTCCTCTTCAAGCGTCAGCGGGTTCGGCTCGTTCCAGCGCCGTGGCTGCATGGCTCCTTGAGACAGGCTTCCGGGGTCGGCTGTCGCCAATGCGCTGCAGGCTTTCTGGAGACGGAGCTGCTCCATGGCGACGGGCGTCCGGATCCGCGAAGGCGCCGGGCAGCGCTTGAGGAAGATGTCGCGGTCGCAGCCTCTCAGCGTCGCCATGACGATGTGCTGGACGTAGCCGGTCGACGTGGCGAAGACGCGTCGTGCGTCCGCCGGCGGGTCGCCGACCAGCCGTCTCCTCTCCGCCACCGTGAATTTGCGCCAGACCCTCGGCACGTGCGCTCGATTTGCCTCGTAACTAGCAGATTAATCTATTGATAACATGAGTTATTAACCGAACGATTCTACCCTGAAACAAAGGTAATACGTTCGGGATTTCGAGCATGCGTTTGGTCAGTACAGCGAGCCCGGACCACGGCCGGCTGAGGAGGCTCAAGATCTTCCTCGTCGCCAGCATGGTGCTGATCGCCATCAGCATGCTGGGCATCTTCGGGCAACTCGCGCTTGACTCGCAACGCGACGCGATCGACAACGCGATGCTGAAAAACGAGAACCTGCGGCGCATTGCGACGCGCAGCATCAGCCAGGTGATGGAGAGCATGGATCTCTCGATCAAGGCCGCGATTTCGGGCCTTCAGATCGTCGAGAAGAACAACTTTCCGACCGAGATCAGCCGAAGCATCATCTTCGACAATTCCGCCCGCAACAGCATCTACGGAACCGTGCTGCTGCTCGACGAAAGCGGTCGAGTCGCCTGGGACATGCGCGACCCGGCTCCGCCGAACTTCAGCCGCGCGGGACGCGATTATTTCGATCATCACATTGCGGCCGACACCGGACTTTATGTCAGCACCCCGTTCAAGGCGATCAACAGGGCGGAATACAGCATCGCGCTGAGCCGCCGCATCAACGGCCCGAACGGCGAGTTCCGCGGCGTGGCTGTCGGCACGATCAACCTGAAGTATTTTGCGAACCTGTTCGAGGGCCTGCAACTGGGCGGCGGATCCGCCGTGCTGTTCAGGAACGACGGGACGTTGCTGATGCGACAGCCCTACCAGGAGAAGGACCTTGGCATCCGGCTGTCGTCGTCCGAGTTCGTGAAGCGCCTCGCGGTGGCGCCGCAAGGCAATTTCGAAGCAGTGGCGGCGCTCGACGGGGTCGTGAAGCTCGTGTCTTACGCTCGCGTCGAGCCCTATCCGGTGATCGTCTCGTTCAGCACGCCGAAGGCCTATGTCATCTCGGCCTGGCTCAGCAAGACGATCAAGCTGCTTGCCGTCGTCGCCACACTGCTGGTCGTCGCCGCCGGCGTCGGGCTGATGCTGTGGCGCGAATTGAAACTCCGCTTTCAGGCCGAAACGGAGTTGAAGCGGGTCGCCGCGGAACTCGAGGTCATGGCGTCGATGGACAAGCTGACCGGTCTGGCGAACCGGCGTTCCTTCGACAGATCCCTGCGGGAAGAAATGCTGCGCGCGCGCCGGTCCAACAGCCAGGTCGCGCTCATCATGATCGACGTCGACCGCTTCAAGCAGTTCAACGACACGCACGGGCATGTACGGGGAGATCTCGCCCTGCAGGTGACCGCATCCTGCATCGGGATGAGCATTCGCCGTCCGGGCGATGTCGCGGCCCGTTACGGCGGCGAGGAATTCGCCGTCATTCTCCCCAACACCGATGAGCGCGGCGCCGTCCGGGTTGCGGAAAGCATTCGCGCCGAATTGCTGGCCCGCAAGATTCCGCATCTCGCCAGCGCGAGCGGCCTGCTCACGGTCAGCATCGGCATTTGCACGGCGAGACCCGGTCAGGTCGCGATCACCGAACGGCAATTGGTTGAGCAGGCGGACGCCGCGCTCTACAGGGCGAAGATGAGCGGACGCGACACGACGGTTGTGGGCGACAGCAATCTGGAGCACGCGGACTTCGGCAAATCCGACGCGGCGTGACGTCGGTCGCAGCCGCCAATTACTTGCCGCCTTTCACTTGCCGGGCGTTCCGCTCCACGCGGCCTTTACCTGCGCGAGCAAGGCAGGATCGGTCTTGTAAATGTCGTTGACGAGCGCGCTCAGCTTTTCTCCATCCACCACGGAGATCGGCAGTTGCAGGCGCTCGGCCTCGGCAAGAAGCTCCGGATCGGCTGCGGCCTTCACGAAGGCTTCGCGCAACGAGCGCAGACGCTCGGCGTCGATGTTCGGCGGCGCCGTGAAGGGCCGTGCGACGAGCCCGCTCGCGAGAGCCACCTGCAATTGCGCCCTCTGCTCCGGCGTGCGGGCGAGCTCGAGCGCGGTCGGCACGCCCCGCGCGTTGAGCTCGTTGTCGCCGTCGATGGCGATCTGCATGAGCACGCGCACGAAATCGGTTTTCACCCACTCGGGCTTCTGCGCTTTCATGCAGTCCCAGCACCAAGCGGCATATCCATCGAGCTCGCCGCGTTCGATCGCGAGGCTGATGTCGGGCGCGCCCGGATAGCCCTGGATGACCTTCAGCTTCGTGCCCAGCACCTGGTTGAGGATCAGCGGAAAGCCCATGGTGTCGGATCCTGCGCCCGAGGCGCCGACCTTCAGCTCCTTGGTGAAGAGATCGTCGGTGCTCGTGACGGCAGCGCCCTTGCGGGCGATCACCATCGGCACGACTTTCGCGAGACTGCCGAGCCATCCGAACTGTTGCGGATCATATTTGGCCGGCACGTCCTTCAGGATAGGCGCGAACGGCACGCCGCTTTCGAATGTTCCGAAATGCGTTCCGTCTTTCGGCGCGATGTTGAAGAGATAGTTGGCGAGCGTGATCCCGCCGCCGCCGGGCATGTTCTTGACGATCACGGACGACGGCTGACCGGCAAGATATTTGCCGATGAAGCGCGACAGCAGACGCGCATAGGAATCGTAGCTGCCGCCCGGTGGAAGCGAGACGTAGATCGTCACCACCTTGTCTTCCGTGAACCTGTCGTTCTGTGCGGCGGTTGCGCCTGCCGCGGCGGCGACCATGACGGCTGTTGCGCCAAGCGCCGCCAGGCCCGCGCGGCGCATGATCTGTCGCGTCTTCCCCATCGGACGTTTCATCCGTCACTCTCCCGGTTGTCAGGAGCGTTTGCCGCTCGCTATCTTCTTGTCGTCGCAGGCCCGGCTGGCCCGGGCTGGGCAAGATCGTACAGCACAGGATGCGCAGCGTCTCGCCACAAGCTGCTGCGCCTGGAAAGCTAAACCGAAGGAGCGTTCGATGGAGCCTGGCATCAAGTCGGCCGACACCGGGACCGAGTCTCCGGTCACGACGGTCATCCATCACAAGCCGCTGCCCGGGTCGATCGACGTCTACGAAGCCTGGTTGAAGGAGATCATCCCGGCTGCGCAGTCCTTCGCCGGCCACCAGAGCGTCAGCGTGATCCGGCCGCATGTGGCGGGCGGCGCCTACACGAACATCCTCCATTTCGACACGGCGGCGCACCTTTGCAGATGGCTCGAGTCGGATACGCGTGAACGCCTGATGGCGCAGATCAAGCCGCATCTGAGCGAACCGGAAGGGATCGACATCAAGACCGGCTTCGAGTTCTGGTTCACGCCCCCGCCCTCCGGCAAACCCGCAAAGCCCTACAAGCAGTTTCTCATCACGCTGTCGGCGATCTTCCCGCTGACGCTCATCGTTCCGTTCGCGATGAGGCCCGTGTTTGACGCAGTCCCGTATGCGAACCTGCCCGGCGTCCGGCCCTTCGTGGTCGCGGTGCTGATCGTCGCACTCATGGTCTGGGTGATCATGCCCCGCTACACGCGCGCGCTGTCGCGGTGGTTGTTCAAGTGACTCCTGCCCCTGCAGCCGCGCTTGCGCCAGCCGCAGTGCGGTAGAAAAAATCCGGCGCGGACGGGCTCGCTGTGGCATGTTTCAGACCTCGATTCGTGGCGGCGTGGACCTCTGGAGTGGCTGAAGCGTGGACGAAGCTGAATTGCGTGAGATTGCCGAAAAGGCGGCGGGACTCGATCGTCTCGTGCCCAAGATCGCTGCGGGATTGCGAGAGGCCGTTGCGGCTGACGATTTCCAGCGTCTGACCGACCTGCTGAAACTGGCCGAACGCTTCATGATCGAGGCCGGGCCGTTGATGTCGCGCATCAAGCCGGACGAACCCGCCTTGCGCGAGACGGTCGAGCGCTTCATGCGCGAGATGCCACGCCGGTTGCGGATGATCCGCGACGCGCAGGCCATTCTACCGCCCCTGTCCGCCGACAATCATTTCGCGCGGACCGGATAGCGGATGGACGCGCCTGTTGCACCGTCGTCCGAATCGCACCTGCCCGGCGAACGGCCGCACGTGTCGCGTCTCGACATTTTCAGCGGCTTCTTTCTTGTCGGTATGTTCGGTTTCGGCGGCATTGCGGCGGCGATGCACCATGTCATTGTCGAACGACGCGGCTGGCTGAACGATCAGGAATACGCCTCGGTGCTCGGGCTCGGACAGGTGCTGCCCGGCGCCAATCTCGTCAACATGGCGACGATCGTCGGCGATCGCTTCTGCGGCTTCGTCGGCGCCGTTCTCGCGCTGGCCGGCCTGATCTTCATGCCGATCGTCATCCTGATCATCCTCGCGACGACCTACGACCAGTTCGCGACCAACCCCGACGTGATCGCGGCGACGCGCGCGGCCGCGGCCGGCGCCGTCGGCCTCATGTTCGGCACCGCCTACAAGATTGGAAAGACCGTCGTGAACACGCGCTGGGCGCTGTTCTTCGCCATCCTGAGCTTCGTCTCCATCGGCCTGCTGCGCCTGCCGCTGGTCGGCACGCTGCTGGTGCTCGGGCCGATTTCGGTGGCGGTGAGCTTCTGGCGGAGCGAGCGATGAAGACCGATCTTCTCGTCTCGCTCGGCCTCACCTTCTTCACCACGGCGATCTTTTCGGTCGGCGGAATCTCGGCGATGATTCCGGAGGTGCACCGGCAGGTCGTCGAGGTGCATGGCTGGCTCGGCAACGACAGTTTCGCGACCGCTTTCGCGCTGTCGCAGATCGCGCCCGGGCCGAACATCCTGATGATGAGCATGCTGGGCTGGCGCATCGCCGGTTGGGCGGGCCTGGCGGTCGCCACTCTGGCGACCGTGGTGCCGACCAGCGCCCTGTCGCTCGTCGCAGGACGCGCAGAGAACCGCATCTCGCACACGCGCTGGTACAGCCTGACGAAGCGGTCGTTTCCGCCGCTTGTCGTGGGGCTGATCTGCGCCTCGGCGCTCGTCACCGCGCAAGCGGCCATCGACCAGTGGCTCGGATATGTGTTGACGGCGGGCGTCGCGCTGTTCGTTGCGCTGACGCGGCACAACCCGCTCGTGCCGCTGACGGCCGCGACGGTCATCGGCGTGATCGCCGGCCGCCTCGGATATTTCTAGACGTCAGAGCACGATGTCGGCGTCGAACATTTCCATCGGAATGGCGCGCGCGAATTCGGCTGCGAAGCCGCCGGGAATGTGACGCACGACCCGTGCGCGCGTCCGCCCGATCGTCACCCAGGCGCCGATGGCGAGCCGCGTGGCGCTGAGCACCGCGACGCCGCTGCGCGAGATGTCCAGCAGCTTGATGCAGACGTCGCCCTCGTCGCCGCAGACCGTGTAGTCGATGCGTCGCGGCCTGATGCGCTCGGCGCGGCGCTGGCCGTCCTCGCCGAGATAGTCGCGGTTGATGAGCCAGGTGAGCTGGTCGGCGATCTGCTCGCGCTTTCGCAACGTGGCGCGGAACGACATGCTGAAACCATCCGGCGTCAACCGGGCGACCTCGCCCTCCAGGCCGCCGATGACCTCGAGATAGACGACGATCTTCTCGCCGAATTTCGGGCGCACATCGGCCCGCAGGCACATGCCGCCGGCCGACACATCCACGGTATGGACGTCGAACTCCGTGCCGTCGGCGAGCAGCCCCCGCCCTTTCAGGCTGATGCTGACCCGCGCATGGCGACGCTCGCGCTCTTCGATGCGCCGGCCTTCAGACGCCCCAAGTCGTAGATTCAAACCCGGCGTCATGCGATTCGCCCAATGTAGCGCTCCATCTGCCCGACTATCAGGCAATCCTCTCTAAGGATTTGCTAAGGCGGAAAAATTATTTGGTGCGTTTGCGCTTTTCACATTCGTGTCAGGCGCTCTGGCCTCGCTTGAACGGAGGCATGGCCCGATGTATTTGTTCAGGTACCCAGGCCGGGCCCCTCTGGCAGCTCCCGAAGCTGCGATGTCGGACTGGACGAAAACGTGGCCTGGTCTGCCTATCGTCTCTCACGTCCGCTATAAACGCGGCGCAGGGACGCCTGAGCTTTTCGGGCTGCTTCACGTTCAAAACGAAGTGGATCCGACATGAGCGCCTATTTTACCATCGATGCCCTGACAGCCCTTTTCCAGGTCATGATGATTGACCTGGTTCTGGCGGGCGACAATGCGATCGTCATCGGCCTTGCCGCCGCCGGCTTGCCGAAGGAGCAGCGCGCCCGCGCGATCCTGATCGGCATCGGCGCCGCCACCGTCCTGCGCATCATCTTCGCCGGCCTCACCACGCAGCTTTTGCAGATCCAGGGCTTGCTGCTCGTCGGTGGCCTGCTGCTGATCTGGGTCGCCTACAAGATGTGGGTCGAACTGCGGGCCGGACATGGCGCGGAGGATCTCGACGCGATCGAAAACGGCACGGCCGTCGAGGCGGCGCCCAACAAGACGTTCGCGCAGGCCGCCTGGCAGATCGTCGTCGCCGACGTGTCGATGTCGCTCGACAACGTGCTGGCGGTCGCCGGCGCCTCGCGCGAATACCCCTACATCCTGATCTTCGGCCTGGTGCTCTCGATCGGCCTGATGGGTCTCGCGGCCTCGTTCATCGCCCGCCTGCTGCAGAAGCACCGCTGGGTGGCCTACGTGGGTCTCGCGATCATCGTCTATGTGGCGATCGACATGACGTATCGCGGCGCCATCGAAGTGATGCCGCTGATCCGGGGCTGACGCCTCAGGGGCTGGCGGGATTTCCGCCGGCCCCATCCTGCGGCTTGAGGATCTTCGGATCCAGCGCCGCCAGCGCCATCAGCGAGGCCGGGATGTTGACCCCGGCGCGGCGCATCTTCTGCGCGACGTCGCGGCAGGCGAGCACATCCTTCTGATCGATGGCGGCCTGCGCGGCCGCGATGGCCTCGGGCTTCGGCGGCGGCGCCTGCGGAGCCGCTGCTGCGGCGGGCGGATTGGCGGCCGCCTGCTGCTGGCCCTGAGGTTGCGGCGGTTGTCCGGGCTGCGGCTGGCCTTGCGCCTGCTCCGGCGGACGGTTCGCGGCGGGCTGCGATCCGCCATTGGCTTGCGGGTTCTGCTGTCCCGAGGGAGCGCTCTCCTGCGCCTGCCCCTGCGGCCCCGATGCGCCTGTCCCGCCATGAGTCACCGGGCCACTCATGCCGGATGTCTGCTGCGCCGAGTCAGCCCCCCCGGGCTGCGGACGCTCGCCGTCCTTCGCTGGCGCCTGCACGGCCGTCGCCTGCTGTTGCGGAGGGGCGGCGTCGGCGGGCTTCTGCGTCTGCTGCTTGGTGAGATAGTCGGCGAGCTCGACGCAGATGTCTGCGCGTTGCGCCGGTTGCGCGAGCGCCGTCGAAGCCGACAGCGCCGCGCAAAGAAGTGCGAGCCTGATTTGCATGACCGTCTCCTCAAATGCGCTGGCGTGCGCCGGCGGGCGGCGGCGCCGGCGGATCGTCGCGACGCGCGGTTCCGGCAACTTCTTCCGCCCAGCGATCATGGTGCTGGCGCGCCCAGCCGAGATCGACCGTGCCCTCGACCATCGCCTCGAAGTCGCCTTCCATGCCGATCGTGCCGATGTAGATGTGCGCCAGAATGCCGGCGACGAACAGCGAGCCGATCAGGCCGTGCACCACGTTGGTGAGCTGCATGCCGTTCACGTCCACCCACTCGAACGGGAACAGCAGGATCAGGCCAGAGATGAACATCAGCGTTCCGCCCAGCACCACGCCCCAGAAAACGATCTTCTGCCCGGCGTTGAAGCGCCCGGCGCTGATGTGCCGGTTGCCGACCAGACCGCCGCCGGCCTTGAGCCACGCCCAGTCGCCCCGGCTCGGAATGTTGTCGCGCACCCAGAAGAAAACCATCATCAGCACGCCAAGCGTGAACGGCCAGGCGAAGAAATTATGCGCGTATTTCGCATATTGGCTGAAGTCGCCGAACGCCACGGGGCCGATCAGCGGCGCGATCAGGCGCTTGCCGAAAAAGTAGTTCAGCCCGGTGAGCCCGAGCAGGATGAAGGAGACGGCGGTGATCCAGTGCGTGAAGCGCTCGATGCCGCGAAAGCGCACGATGCGCTGGCCCGTCGGCTTGAACTCGGATTTCGCGGGGCCGACCAGCATGTAGAACATGACCAGTGCGATCAGCATCAGGATGATGGCGGCGCCGGCGATCCACGGCAGGTAGGTTTCGTGGAACTGGCGCCAGTCGCGTCCCTGCGGCTGGATGAGATATTGCGCCCGCTCGTCAGGGATCGTGATGCGTCCGCCGATCTTGCTCTCCTGCTTGAACAGCATCTCCTCGTTCACGGATTCCGCCGTCGGATTGGGCGCGCTGTCAGGATTGGGCGCCGTCCCTTGCGCGAAGGCCGGCGGCGCCAGCGAGACGACGAGGAGAAGAGCTAACAGGCGAAGGCATTTCATTCCGGCTTCTCCTAGATGGCATTCATCGTCATTGCGAGGAGCGAAGCGATGCGGCAATCCATCTGATGGACGCCGTTAGATGGATCGCCACGTCGCCTGCGGCTCCTCGCAATGACGAGCCGTTCTGTCTTCACAGCACCGCGCGACGATCACATCGCCACCGTCTCGCGATACGCCGTGCGCCAGCCCCAGGCGCCCGACCCGTAGCCGCGCTTCGTCACGCGCTCCTTGTAGATCGTGGCGATCATGTCGCCGTCGCCCGCGAGCAGCGCCTTGGTCGAGCACATCTCCGCGCACAGCGGCAGCTTGCCCTCGGCGAGACGGTTCGAGCCGTATTTCTCGTATTCGGCGAGCGACAGATCGACCTCCGGGCCGCCGGTGCAGTAGGTGCACTTGTCCATCTTGCCGCGCGATCCGAAATTGCCGACTTTCGGATATTGCGGCGCGCCGAACGGACAGGCGTAGAAGCAATAGCCGCAGCCGATGCAGATATCCTTCGAGTGCAGCACGACGGCGTCGGCGGTCGTGTAGAAGCAGTTCACCGGGCACACCGCCGCGCAGGGCGCGTCGGTGCAATGCATGCAGGCCATCGACACCGAGCGTTCGCCCGGCTTCCCATCGTTGATGGTGACGACGCGACGGCGGTTGATGCCCCACGGCACTTCATGCTCGTTCTTGCAGGCGGTGACGCAGGCGTTGCACTCGATGCAGCGGTCGGCGTCGCAGAGGAATTTCATTCTCGCCATGGCTGCCTCAGCTCGTGCGGATCTGGCAAAGCGTCGCCTTCGGTTCCTGCATGCCCGTGACAGGATCGAAGCCGTAAGTGGTGATCGTGTTGACGCTTTCGCCGAGCACGATCGGATCGGTCCCCTTCGGATAGAAGCCGCGCATGTCCTCGCCCTGATACCAGCCGGAGAAGTGGAACGGCATCCAGGCGACGCCGCGCCCGACGCGCTCCGTGACGAGCGCCTTCACCTTGACGCGCGCATTGTTCTCGGCGCCGTAGACCCAGATGTACTGGCCATCCTTGATGCCGCGATCGGCCGCGTCCTGCGTGTTCACTTCGCAGAACATGTCTTGCTGCAGTTCCGCGAGCCAGCGGTTGGAGCGCGTCTCTTCGCCGCCGACTTCATATTCGACTAGACGGCCGGAGGTGAGGATGATCGGGAAGTCGCGCTCGATATTGCGATCGATCGCGGCCTTCTGCACCGTGAGGCCGATGTTG
>JAQGKM010000227.1 GCA_028290125.1 Hyphomicrobiales bacterium
TTTCGCCGTCCGAATAGGTGAAGTCCTCGACGAGCGTCAGGACGCGGCCGTCGAAGCGGCCGTTGATGACCGCCTTCACGCCGCGGCGCGTGCCGTCGATCACGTTGACGAACTCGCCCTGCGCATAGGTGGGGCCACGGAAGAATTGTTCGGGGACGAAGGCGCGTGCTCCGGCTCCGGCGTCCAGCACGGGCGTGGTGGCGCAGCCGGCGAGGGCGGCGGTGGCGATCAGCGCGGCTCCGGCCCTTGCAATGCGTGACATCATGCCCGATCCCCTTTTTGCTTCATGGCGGACTGCCTACGTTGGGGAGGACCGCGCGGTTCAGCTCGCGGGGCGGCGGCGAATCGACAAAAGTGTGATCTCGCCGCAGATTGGCCCAAATGATTCTCTTTTTGTTCCGCTGCGGGCCGCCGCCGCGCGCAGGATGTAGCCCTTGTCAGATCCGTTCAGTTTCGATGACGCCGACCAGCCCGCGCCGCGCCGCCCGCGCGACGACGAGGACCTGACCTATCGTCCGAAGGAGGGCGGGCTCGCGTCGCGCGCGCAGGCGCACATCACCGCTGCCCGCGGCGTCGATTATCTCGGCGTCCTCAATCCCGAGCAGCGTGCGGCGGTCGAGGCGATGGATGGCCCGGTGCTTGTGCTCGCCGGCGCCGGCACCGGCAAGACGCGCGTGCTGACGACGCGCATCGCCCATACGCTTGCCACCAACCGAGCCCGCGCGCAGGAAATCCTCGCCGTCACCTTCACCAACACGGCGGCGCGCGAGATGAAGGAGCGCATTGCCGTGCTCGCCGGTCCGGCCGGCGAGGGCATGCCCTGGCTCGGCACCTTCCATTCGATCTCGACCAAGATCCTGCGTCGCCACGCCGAGCTCGTCGGCCTGAAATCCTCCTTCACGATCCTCGACACCGACGACCAGATCCGCCTGATGAAGCAGGTCATCAAGGCCGAGGACATCGACGAGAAGCGCTGGCCCGCGCGCGCGCTCGCGCAGCAGATCGACTCCTGGAAGAACCGTGGCCTCGATCCTTCGCGCGTGCCCGCCGGTGAAGCGGCGGCCTTCGCCAACGGCAAGGGCGCGAAGCTCTACAAGCTTTATCAGGATCGGCTGAAGACGCTGAACGCGGCCGACTTCGGCGATCTGCTGCTCGAAGCCGTGCGGCTGTTTCGCGAAAATCCGGACGTGCTGCGTCAGTATCAGGAGCGCTTCCGCTACATCCTCGTTGACGAATATCAGGACACCAACACCATCCAGTATCTCTGGCTGCGGCTGCTCGCGCAGCCGTCCGGCGCCAAACAACAACAGAACGTCTGCTGCGTCGGCGACGACGACCAGTCGATCTACGGATGGCGCGGCGCCGAGGTCGACAACATCCTGCGCTTCGAGAAGGATTTTCCGGGCGCCGTGGTGGTGCGGCTGGAGCGAAACTACCGCTCCACCGGCCACATCCTCGCGGCCGCCGCGCATCTGATCGCCCATAACGAAGGCCGGCTCGGCAAGACGCTGTTCACCGATGGCGTCGATGGCGAGAAGCCGACCGTCACGGGCGTGTGGGACTCCGAAGAAGAGGCGCGCATCGTCGGCGAGGAGATCGAGCAGCTGCAGCGCAAGGGACAGTCGCTCGATGAAGTGGCGATCCTCGTGCGCGCGTCGTTCCAGATGCGCGAGTTCGAAGAGCGCTTCATCACGCTCGGCATGCCATACCGCGTCATCGGCGGCCCGCGCTTCTATGAGCGCGCGGAGATCCGCGATGCGCTGGCCTATCTGCGCTGCGTGACGCAGCCCGCCGACGACCTCGCCTTCGAGCGCATCGCCAATACGCCGAAGCGCGGTCTCGGCGACGCGACGTTGCAGCAGGTGCAGGTCTATGCGCGCACGCAAAACATTCCGATGATCCAGGCCGCGCGCATGCTGTGCGAGACCGACGAGTTGAAGCCGAAGCCGCGTGCGACCCTGCGCGATCTGACGTCGGCCTTCGCGCGCTGGTCGACGCTGGTTGAAAATACGCCGCACCACGAAGTGGCGCAGACGATCCTGGAAGAATCCGGCTACACCGACATGTGGCAGAAGGACCGCACGGCGGAAGCCGCGGGTCGGCTCGAAAACCTGAAGGAACTCGTCCGTTCGATGGAGGAGTTTCCCGACATGGCGTCGTTCCTCGAGCATGTCTCGCTCGTCATGGACGCCGATGCAAAGGGCGGCGGCGAGCGCGTGTCGATCATGACGCTGCATGCCGCCAAGGGGCTCGAATTCGAGACCGTGTTCTTGCCCGGCTGGGAAGAGGGGCTGTTCCCGCACCAGCGCTCGCTCGACGAAAGCGGCCGCGCGGGGCTCGAGGAAGAGCGCCGCCTCGCCTATGTCGGCATCACCCGCGCCAAGCGCCGCGCAAAAATCATCTTCGCCACCAACCGCCGCATCCACGGCATGTGGCAGACGACGATTCCCTCGCGCTTCCTCGACGAGCTCCCGACCGCGCATGTCGAGGTGGTGGAGGCGCCGGGCGGCAATTACGGCGGCTACCAACAATCGCGCTTCGCCTCGATGGACACGTATGAATCGTCCTATTCGACGCCGGGCTGGCAACGCGCGCAGCAGCGCCGCAAGGAAGAACCGCCGCGCGGCGGTTTTCAGGAAAGCGCCAAGCAATGGGGCCAGGGCGACTGGACCCGCGCCGGCAAGGGCGACACGGGCCGTGGACCGAAACTGATCGAAGGCGAACTGGTGGCGAAGTCGTCAGCGGTCTCGGGCTACACGAAAGGCGCGCGCGTCTTCCATCTCAAATTCGGCAACGGCACGGTGGTGCTGGTCGACGGCAACAAGCTGACGGTCGAGTTCGACAAGGCCGGACGCAAGATGGTGCTGGAGAGTTTCGTGCAGGGGATCTAAGCGGGGAACGCCTCACGTGCGGCTCTGGATTGCTTCGCTGCGCTCGCAATGACGACGCTGAAATCCATCCTCACTACGCCCGTCATTGCGAGCGGAGCGAAGCAATCCAGTCTCGCATGTCTGTCAGTGAGCGGAGAAGGAAGGCCAGTCGCATCGGCCTAAGATGGATTGCCGCGTCGCTCCGCTCCTCGCAATGACGGAGCTCTATGGCCGCGTACACGTCACCTTGGTCGGCGTGCACGCAATCCCCGCTGTCGAGCACTGCGTCTGCGACTTCGCATCCGTGCGTGCGCAAACCTGGCAGGCGTTGGTCCATTCGAGACAGGTCGCGTTCTGCGCGCCATAGGTCGAGACGTGCGGCTCGGCGGCCGGACGCGGCATCTTGGGCGCGCGTGGCTCGTCGGCGAGGGCAGGGGCGGCGCAAAGGGCGAGGAGGACGGCGAGGCGGGTCAACATGGCGCCAGCATAGCCCGGCATGACAGGCCCGCGCCAGCATGATAGTCACGCGCCCATGCTCGAAGGTCTCCCGCCCAACAATGCCGCCCACCTCATGCGCCTCGTCACCGAGGAGGAGATCGCGCGTCAGATCGCCGATCTCGTGGTCGAAACCTTCGACCCCGCCGAGACCGCCGCCGCCGCTTTCGAGCTGGAGGCGAACACGCGCGACTGGAACAAGGGGCCGTGGGTAGTCGAGGTCTATTTCGGCGAAGCGCCCGATGAAGAAAACGTCCGCGAGCTGATCGCCTGCGTCTGCGGACCGGAACTCGCCGCGCAGGCCGAGTTCGGCCGCGTCGCCGAGCAGGATTGGGTGAAGAGCGCGCTCGAGGGGCTCACCCCGGTGCGCGCCGG
>JAQGKM010000241.1 GCA_028290125.1 Hyphomicrobiales bacterium
GCGGCGCGATGAGCGCGACGTCACGCCCTTCGTCTATTCGGGCGTTGGCATCATCAAGCCGGAGCTGTTTGAGAACGAAACGCGCGACGTGTTTCGCCTCGCGCCATTCTTCTTCGATGCTGCGGAAAAGGGCCGTCTGTTCGGGCTGAGACTCGATGGCGTGTGGCTGCATGTCGGCACGCCTGCAGCCATCGGGGATGCGGAAACAGCCATCGCCCGATCCACGGTTTGAGGCGAAACGGAATGGCCCGCACGCCGCACGTCCTCACCATCCATCCCGGCGCGCCGTTTCTCGCGACTTTTGCGCAGAGGCTGCTGAACGGCGACGTCGTCTCCGCCATCGGCCCGCACATGGCGCCGCTCGATTTCGCCGCTGCGACGATCTACGTGCCGACGCGGCGCGCGGCGCGTGCGCTGTCGAGCGAGCTGATCCGCCGCCTGCCCGGCCCCGCCGTGCTGCTGCCGAAGATCGTGCCGCTCGGACATCTGGAAAGCATTGAAACTGGCCTGTTGTTCGACGCCGGAGACGGGCCGGTCGAGGGTGTGCCTGATGCGATGAGCACGATCGAGCGGCGCATGATCCTGATGCGGCTCGTGCACGCCTGGGCGGCGCGACTTGCGTATGCGATCACGCATGCCGAAGGCGCGGACATCAAGACCGACGAGAGCGAGGCGCTGCTCGTCGCCCGCGCGCCCGCGCAGGCCTGGCATCTCGCCGGCGATCTCGCCGCGCTCATCGACGAGATGATCGTCGAGGACGCCGACTGGTCGAAGCTGCAGGATCTCGCGCCGCATGAGTTCGACCGCTATTGGGCGGTGACGATCCAGTTTCTCACCATCGCGTCGCAGGTATGGCCCGACATTCTCGGCGCGCGCGAGCTCGTCGACGCCGCCACGCGCCAGCGGCTGCTCGTCGATCGCGAGATCGCGCGGCTTGGCCGACAGGATGCGGGCGCGCCGGTGATCGCCATCGGATCGACCGGCACCAATCGCGCGACGGCGCGTCTGCTCGCCGCCATCGCGCGGCTGGACCAGGGCGCCGTCGTGCTGCCGGGACTCGACCGCACGCTGGACGAGACGGCGTGGCGGATGATTGACGGCGACGCGGAACATGGCGTCGATCCGGCGGCGAGCCATCCGCAGGCCGCGCTGCATCGCCTGTTGCCGACACTCGGCGTCAGCCGCGAGGACATCGCGGAACTGGGCGCGCCCGACGCCGCGCTGGAAACCCGCATCGCGCTTCTCGCCGAAGCGTTCCGGCCCGCCGACACCACGGAGAGCTGGGCGGCCTATACGGCGCACCTCGGCGCCGGACGTGTCGAGCAGGCGCTGGCCGGCGTCGAGCTGATCGTCGCCGCCGACGAGCGCGAGGAAGCGCTGGCGCTCGCGCTCTGCATGCGGCGCACGCTGGAGGAGCCGGGCGTCACCGCGGCGCTCGTCACGCCCGACCGCGCACTGGCGCGGCGTGTGCGCGCGGAACTGGCGCGCTGGGACATCGCCATCGACGATTCCGGCGGCGAGCCGCTGGCGACGTCGTCCTATGGCGTGCTCGCGCGTCTGGCGCTCGCCTGCGGGGACCGCGCTTGCATGCCCGCCGAATGGCTGGCGCTGCTCGCCCATCCGCTGGCGCGGCTCGGCCTGAAGCGCGCCGAGGTCGAGCGACTGGCCGGCCTCTTGGAAATCGCCGTGCTGCGCGGCGTGCTGACCGATCGCGACCGTCCGCTCGACATCGTCGCGGCTGCGCGCGACCTGGCGAAGGACCTGCACGCGCATCCCGCCAGCAAACGCATCAGCGCCGCCGACTGGACCGCGCTCGGCGCCCTCGTGGCGCGGCTGCATGCCGCTTTGGCGCCGCTCCACGATGTGGCGCGCGACGCGCCGCTCGGGGTCTGGATCGCCGCGCATCGCGCAACGCTTGCGGCGTTGATCGACGCGCCCGCGCGCGACCCTGCCGCGCCGGACGAAAGCTTCGACATTTTCGAAACCCTGTTCACCGAACTGGCCGACAAGGCCGATGCCGAAATCCCGTTCCGCGCGGTCGACTACCGCGCGCTGGTCGATCTCGTGACGCGCGAGGAGATCGTGCGCGGTCCGGTGCGGGCGCATCCGCGGCTGAAAATCCTCGGCCTGCTGGAAGCGCGTCTCATCAATGCCGACGTCATGCTGCTGGCCGGACTGGACGAATCCATCTGGCCGCCACAAACGCAGACCGGCGCCTTCCTCAATCGCCCGATGCGCGCCGAACTCGGCCTGTCGGCGCCCGAACGCCGCATCGGCCAGACCGCGCATGATTTCACGATGGCGATGGGCGCCGCGCGCGTCGTCATCAGCCGCGCCGAAAAGCGCGGCCGCGCGCCGACCGTGCCGTCGCGTTTCCTGCAGCGGCTGGAAGCGCTGGCGGGCGACGCTTTCGCGCCCTGCCGGCGGCGCGGCGACGAGATTCTCGCGCTGGCGCGTCGGCTCGACCGGCCGGCCAGGATCGCCGCGCATCCCCGCCCCGAGCCGCGCCCACCGCTGGAGCTGCGACCGACGAGGCTCAGCGTCACGGCGATTGAAACGTTGCGGCGCGATCCCTATTCCATTTACGCGCGCCACATCCTTGGCTTGCAGGCGCTCGACGAACTCGGCGCCGAGCCTGGCGCGCGCGAAGCCGGAACGCAGTTGCATGCCGTCGTCGGCGAGTTCACCGCGCGCCATCGCAGCGGCGATCTTCCGGCGGACTCGCTCGATCAATTGCAGGCGCTTGCGCAGGACAAGCTCGGCCTGCTGCTCGACAACGCCGACTACCGCGCGTTCCAGTGGCCGCGGATAGAAGCGGGCCTGTCGCGCTGGCTCGAATGGGAGACGGAGCGCCGCGCCGGCCTCGCGCGCAGCGAGATCGAGCTGCACGGCAAGCTTCCAATTCCGCTCGACGGTGGCGTCGTATTCACCTTGAGCGGCTATGCCGACCGCATCGACGTGCTGGCGTCGGGCGAGTGCGAGATCATCGACTACAAGACCGGGCACATTCCGAGCGCGCCCGAGATCAAGGCGGGCTTTGCGCCGCAACTGCCGCTCGAAGTCGCCATGCTGAGAAAGGGCGCCTTTACGGCGATCGGCGCGCTCGACGTGCGCGACGCCATGCATGTGAAACTCGGCACGGCCGATCCGATCAGCCCGGTCACGATTTCAAAAAGCGGCAATGTGCGCGAGATGGCCGACGACGCGTTCAGCGGACTTGTCGTGCTGCTCAACCAGTTCCGCGATGTCGACACGCCTTATCTGGCGCGCCCCTATCCGCAGTTCGCGCGGCGGTTCTCGGAATTCGATCATCTTGCGCGCGTGAAGGAATGGGCGTCGGGCACCGGCGAGGAGGGCGGCGAATGAGCAAGCGCCTGATCCCGCAAACCACGCGCGACGACCAGATGCGCGCCTCCGATCCGCGCGTCTCCGCCTGGGTGTCGGCCAATGCCGGTTCCGGCAAGACGCATGTGCTGACGCAGCGCGTCATCCGCCTGCTGCTCAATGGCGTGCCGCCTGCGCGCATTCTCTGCCTCACCTTCACCAAGGCGGCGGCCGCCAACATGTCGATCCGCGTGTTCCGCGAATTGTCGAAATGGACGCGTCTCGACGACAACGATCTGCGCGACGCCATTCTGGCGACCGGCGAGTCGGCGATGGACCCCGAGCGCCTGACCTTTGCGCGCCGCCTGTTCGCCCGCACGGTGGAGACGCCCGGCGGCCTGAAGATCCAGACCATCCACGCCTTCTGCGAAAAGCTGCTGCATCTGTTTCCCTTCGAAGCCAATGTCGCGGCGCGCTTCGACGTCATCGAGGAACAGCAGCAGGCGGAGCTTCTTGCGCAGGCGCGGCTCGACACGCTGACGCGCGCGATCCACGATGTCGACGGACCGCTCGGCGCGGCGCTGCGCGCGCTTGCCGCCGAAACCAGCGGCAACGGCTTCGGCGCCCTGATCGACGAGGCGCTCGGCAAGCAGGAGCTCATCGCACAGTCGATGCGGCTCGATGCCGACGCGGGCGGCCAGTCCTACGCCAGCCTGCTCGCCGCGAGCCTCGGCGTCGACGTGTCCGAGACGGTCGAGGCGCTCAACCAGAGTCTTTTCGAGGACGGCCTGCTGGGTGACGACATCAGCGCCCTCACGGCGGTGATCGCCACCGGCGGCCCCAACGACATCAAGCTCGCACAAGCCCTGCGCGACGCGAAAAACGCAGCCCATCGTGCCGATGCGCTGCGTCTTTACGAGAGCGTCTTCGTCACCAAGGAAGGCGCGCCGCGCGGGCTGGGCAAGACGCGGATGATCAGCAAGGCGCTTTGCGAGAAGCACCCGCAGGTCATCGATGCGCTCGAAGCCGAGCGCGAGCGCGTCTGCATCTTGCGCGAGCGCCGCAAGGCCGCGCATGTCGTGGCGCGCACGCGCGCGCTGCTCACCGTCGTGCGCGAGATCCTGCACGCCTACCGCACCGAAAAGGAAGCGCGCGGGCTGCTCGATTTCGGCGACCTGATCGTCGCGACGCGCCGCCTGCTCAGCCGCATCGATGCGGGCTGGGTGCTGCACAAGCTCGACCGGGGCATCGACCATATTCTCGTCGACGAGGCGCAGGACACCTCGCCCGATCAATGGGACATTCTGGAAGCCATCGCGCGAGAATTCACAGACGGCGCCGGACAGCGCAACGTGTCGCGCACCTTCTTTGCTGTCGGCGACGAAAAGCAGTCGATCTTCTCGTTCCAGGGCGCGCAGCCGCTCGAGTTCGACAAGATGCGCCGCAAGATCAAGACGCGCGTCGAGCATGCCCAGCAGAAATTTGCGGACATTCGCCTCACCCGTTCGTTCCGCTCCAGCAAGGGCATTCTCGACGCCGTCGATCGCGTGTTCTCGATCGAGGGCCATTATCAGGGACTTTCTTCGGACGAGACGAAGACCGTGCATGAGGCGTGGAAGGACGATCTGCCGGGCGTCATCGAACTCTGGCCGGTCGTGCAGCGCGACGAGACCGCGGAGCCGCGCGACTGGAAGATGCCGCTCGACCAGATGGACGCCAGCGATCCGCCGGTGGTGGTCGCGAAACGCATCGCCGCTGAAATCGCGGCGCTGATCGCGCCCGGCTCCGGCGAAAGCGTGGAGGACGAGGAAACGCGCGGGCGCCGTCCCATCCGCGCGGGCGACGTGATGATCCTCGTGCGCAGCCGCGGGCCGTTCTTCGAAGCCGTGATCCGCGCATTGAAGGAAGCGCAGGTGCCGGTCGCCGGCGCCGACCGGCTGCAGCTCACGCAGCACATCGCCGTGATGGACCTCATCGCCGCAGGGCGCGCAGCGCTGTTGCCGGAAGACGACCTCACGCTCGCAACCGTGCTGAAGACTCCGCTCATCGGCCTCAACGACGACGATCTCCTCGCGCTGGCCCCGGGCCGCGCCGGCTCACTTCACGACGCGCTGCGCGACTCGTCCGCGCCGCATCATGCGCGCGCCTTCGCGCGCATCGAGCAATGGCGCACGGCGGCGGCCGACGTGACGCCATTCTTCTTCTACGCGCGCATTCTCGGCGCCGAGCACGGGCGTCGCGACATGCTCGCGCGCCTCGGCCCGGAAGCCGGCGACGCCATGGACGAGTTCCTCGCGCTCGCGCTCGAGCACGAGACGCGCAAGGCGCCGTCGCTGGTTGAGTTTCTCGCCGGCCTCCAAGGCGCCGACCTGCAGGTCAAGCGCGACATGGAGGCGGGCGCCAATGCGGTGCGCGTGATGACCGTGCATGCGTCCAAGGGGCTGGAAGCCAAGATCGTCTTTCTCGGCGACACCTGCGGCGCGCCCGTCTCGCCGCGACACGACCCGAAGCTCTACAAGATCGGCGCCGGACAGTTCGGCGACATTGTCGCCTGGTCGCCGGGCACGAAGGGCGAGCCTGCCGTGCTGGCGCTGGCGCGCGAGGCGGCGCGTCTCGACGCCGAACAGGAACACCGCCGCCTCCTTTACGTCGCCATGACGCGCGCCGAGGAACGGCTCTATGTCGCGAGCTTCCTCGGCAAGCAGAAGCTCAAGGACGGCTGCTGGCGGCAGATGATCGAGGCGACGCTCGACGACCGGGTGATCGAGGTCCCGGCGCGCTGGGACCCGTCCGCGCGCATCATGCGCTGGTCATCCGGCGAGGCGCCGCGCCTCGACGCGCTTGGCGAGAGCCCGGCGCCTCCGATCGAGGACGCGACGCCGCTCTGGGCGACGACGCCTGCGCCCTTCGAAGCGCAGCCGCAGCGTCCGCTGAGCCCGTCGAACGCGCTCGCCGCCGCCGACCGCATGGAGCCGGAGCCGCGCGCCCGCTCGGCGGTCGCGTCGCAGGCGGCCAAGGCGGGCACGCTGGTGCATGCCCTGCTGCAGCATCTGCCCGAGATCGCGCGCGAGGCCCGCATCGGCGCGGCGCTACGCTTCGTGGAAAGCCGGGCGGGCGGACTGGACGCCGATCAGCGCGCAGCCATCGCCACGCAGGCCATCGCAGTCCTGGACGATCCGCAGCTCGCCCCGCTCTTCGCGCCGGGTTCGCAGGCCGAGATCAGCCTCGGTGGGCGCGTGGCGCTGCCGGGTGGACGGCAGATCGAGATCTACGGACAGATCGACCGGCTAGCGGTGACGGCCGACGAAGTCTGGCTCGCCGACTTCAAGACCGGGCGCCCGCGCGAGGTGGCGGAGACGCCCGAAGCCTATCTGGCGCAGCTCGCCGTCTACCGCGCAGCGGTCGCTCCGCTTTATCCCGCCAGAAGGGTGCGTTGCTTTCTGGTCTGGACAGAAGGCCCGCTCGGAGTCGAGATCGACACGGCCCGGCTCGAGGCCGCGCTCCTTGACGTTCAGCGGGCGCGTTCCTAGTTTCACGCGACAGAGCGCTGAGTCCCTGCGCCCGCAAACCAGAGGCATGCCATGACCGAGAAAGTCACCGACGCAAGTTTTGAGGCAGAGGTGCTGAATTCCGCCGAGCCGGTCGTGGTCGACTTCTGGGCGGAATGGTGCGGCCCGTGCCGCCAGATCGCTCCGGCGCTCGAGGAAATTTCCAAGGAGATGGCCGGCAAGGTCAAGATCCTGAAGATGAATGTGGACGAGAACCCCGGCGTCCCCGGCAAGTTCGGCATTCGCTCGATCCCCACGCTGCTGCTCTTCAAGGACGGCAAGGTGACCTCGCAGAAGGTCGGCGCCGGCCCCAAGGGCGAGCTGAGCAAGTGGATCTCGGGCGCGATCTGAGCCATCGCAGTCACATCGACGAAGAGGGCCGCTCGCGCGGCCCTTTTTCATTGGTGGCGCGCCATCCCGCCTTTATGGTCGCGCCAACCCCGTGAAGAGCTGAAGCAGACCCACTCATGACCCAGGACACCAAGGCGAACGCAGCACGGCCCGTCGGTCCCGGCGACCATGTCTTTCTCGTCGATGCGTCGAACTTCGTCTTCCGCGCCTATTTCCAGTCGATCCGGCAGGACCCGCGCTACAACCAGCGCTCCGACCGGCTGCCGACCGGCGCCGTCCGGCTGTTCTGCACCAAGCTGTTCCAGTTCATCCGCGAAGGCGCGGCTGGCATCAAGCCCACGCATCTCGCAATCATCTTCGACAAGTCGGAGAACTCGTTCCGCAAGGAGCTCTACCCCGCCTACAAGGCGAACCGCTCCGAGCCGCCCGAAGATCTCGTGCCGCAATTCCCGCTGATGCGCTGCGCCGTGCGCGCCTTCGGCCTGACGCCGCTCGAGCAGGACAAGTACGAGGCGGACGACCTCATCGCCACCTATGCGCGCCAGGCGCGCGAGCGCGGCGCCGACGTGCTGATCATCTCGGCCGACAAGGACCTGATGCAGCTGATCGGCCC
>JAQGKM010000257.1 GCA_028290125.1 Hyphomicrobiales bacterium
AGACTTTGGACGCCGTCGAAAAGCCCGGGAGGAAGATCAGGTCGAGCGCCGCACGGTCGTCGAGGGCATCGATGGCGGCGTCGGGCAGCAGCGCACGCTGACGCGCAACGTCGCGGATGCGATTCGCGTCGATGCCGCGTCCGTCGTCCTCGATGCGGATCAGGATCTGTTCGCCGCTGCGGCGCGCGCTGATCGCGATGCGCGCGCGCGCAGGCTTTCCGGCGTTGCGGCGCTCGTCGATGTTGTCGACGCCATGGTCCATGGCGTTTCGGACGAGATGCAGCAAGGGTTCGGACAGCCCGTCGATCATCGCCTTGTCGGCTTCGATCACCTCGCACTCCAGAACGACGTCGACCGATTTGCCAAGCTTTGCGCCAAGCTCGCGCGCGATGCGCGGCAGGCGGCGGAGCGTCGGGCTGATCGGCATGAGCCGCATGGATGTCAGGGCTGCGTGCATGCGTGCGGTGAGGCGGCCGATGGTCGCCTGCTGGTCGCGAAGTCGCCGCCCGAGTTCCTCCCCGCTATGCTGGGCGCTTTCGGCTGCAAGCGCTGACAAAGCATTCTTAGCGACAATCATCTCGTCGATCGCATGGGCCAGTGCGTCAATGCGTGCGGCGTCGACGCGCAAGGTGCGTCGTTCGCTGCCCGCTGCTTCGCCGGGCCGAACTTCGGCAGGCGTCAGCTCCGTCGGCGTAATCTCGATTTCACCATTCACCCCGCTCAAAGCCGCAGCGAGCGCGTCGCGCGTCGCGCTCGACAGCAGCGTGATCGCGAGATTGCAGGCGTAGGGATCGTAATCGTCGAGGCTGCCCCACGGCTCGCGTGCGCGCACGTCGATCTCGACCAGACCCGGCATAGCCATGGCCAGCGCGACCGGATCGTCGCCATTCATGAAGCTGTCGCGCCCGGGAATGTAGGCCACGATGAACGACGGCGATGCGACCTCTGCGCCGCGCAGCCTGGCGCGCGAGATGAGTTCGTGCGTCGCATCATCATCTGTCGGCGCCGGCGCGCGATCGTCAGACTCGAGCGCCATTTTCAACGCGCGCGTCACCGGCGCTGCGATCGCCGCGCTGTCTGGCGGCAGGTTCTGTTGCGCCTCGAGCGTGGAGAGCCAGATTTCGGTCTGGCTGATGCAGGCGCCCAGCGCGTCGATGCTGCGCGAATCGAGATTCTTCTTGCCGGCGCGGATCGCGCTGAGCAGGTCTTCGGCGACGTGCAGCATCTGCGCGAACGGCGGCCAGTCGAACAGTGCGACAGAGCCTTTCAGCGTGTGGATCGCGCGGAACAGGCTGTCGAGCAGGGCGGCGTCGCCGGCGTTGGCTTCAAGCGCGAGGAGGTCGTCCTGCGCCCGCGTGACGAGCTCGCGCGATTCCTCGATGAAAAGGTCGAGCAGGTCCTCGTTCACGACCTTCGGCTCCCCGGTGGCCAGGGGCGCTGATAGACGACCGCTTCCTCGAAGCGTCGACAGGTGAAGTTCGAGAGGGCCCGCAGCATGAACTCCGTATGTCCAAGACAGACGAAGCCGCCGGGGTTGAGCGTCGCAAAGAGGTTGTTGGCTGCGAGCAGCCGCGATGCATCGTCGAAATAGATGAAGAGATTGCGGCAGAAGATGACGTCGAAGGCTTCCTGCATCGCCACGCTCGCGGGGTCGATCAGATTGACCTGCGTGAAGGTGACGGATTCCTTGATGTCGCGAATGAGGCGCCAGCTTTCTGCACCCTCGCGCTCGAAATAGCGCCGACGCACCGCCTCGGGCAGGCGCGAAAGCGCGCGCTCGCGGTAGTCTCCTTCGAGCGCGGCCGCGATGACGCGCGTGTCGATGTCCGAGCCGACGATCTCGATATTGTAGGCGTCGACCATGTCCCAGTTTTCGAGCAGCCAGATCGCGATGGAATAGGGCTCCTCGCCGGTCGCGCAGGGCGCGGACCAGATGCGCACCTTGTCGCCCGGCTGTCGCCGCGCCACGATCTCGGGCAGCAGGTCGCGGCTGAGCGCGCGCAGCTGGTATTCCTCGCGGTAGAAGTAGGTTTCGTTGACCGTGAAGTTGTTGATGAGATGTTCGGCTTCGAAGGGATCGTCGCGCAATTGCGCCAGATAGGCGCCGAACGTCCGGGCGCCGGTCTGCTCCATGCGGTCGCCGACGCGACGGTCGATGTAGTAGCGCTTGCTTTCGCCAAACATCATGCCGGTGCGGCGATACAGAAAGTCGCACAGGCGCTTGAGATCTGCGGCGCTGAGGCCGTCAACGTCGGTCATGGCGGGCCCGCCTGCGCGGAGACGCCGACGCGGGCGAGCACGCGCGCGGCAAGCGCGCCGAGTGGCGCGACGTCGCTGGCGCCCTCGAGCCGCACGAGCGCGCCGGGCATGCCCCAGACCACGGCCGTTTTTTCGGCTTCGGCGATCGTGTGTCCGCCGGCTTCACGCAGCGCCTGCATGCTGCGCGCGCCATCGTCGCCCATGCCAGTCATCAGCACGCCGATGAGTTGTTCGGGCGCGACATGTCTGACGGCGCTTTCGACGAGCCGGTCGACGCTCGGGTGCCAGATGTGTTCGGCGCTCGCGGGCGCGCACATCGCGAAGAGTCCCGTCGGC
>JAQGKM010000258.1 GCA_028290125.1 Hyphomicrobiales bacterium
CCTTCGGTGACGGCAAGGCCGAGGGCGAGAGCAGCATGCGTAACCTGCTTGGCGGCAAGGGCGCGAACCTCGCGGAAATGGCCAATCTGGGACTTCCCGTTCCGCCCGGCTTCACCATCACCACCGAAGTCTGCACCTATTTCTACGATCACGGCCGCAAGTACCCGGATGAACTCCAGGCGGAAGTCGCGGCTGCGCTGGGCCACATCGGCAAGATCACGGGACGCGCCTTCGGCGATCCGGCCAATCCGTTGCTCGTCTCGGTGCGCTCGGGCGCCCGCGCCTCGATGCCGGGCATGATGGACACGGTCCTCAACGTCGGGCTGAACGACGCCACTGTCGATGCGGTCGCCAAGAGCGCCGGCGACGAGCGCTTCGCCTACGATTCCTATCGCCGCTTCATCCAGATGTATTCGAATGTCGTGCTCGACGTCGATCATCATGAATTCGAAGAGATCCTCGAAGAGTTCAAGGATCACCACAACTACATGCTCGACACCGATCTCTCGGCCGCCGACTGGGCGACCGTGATCACTGGCTACAAGGCCAAGGTGGAGGCAGCGACCGGCAAACCCTTCCCGCAGGATCCGCACGAGCAGCTCTGGGGCGCCATCGGCGCGGTGTTCGGCTCGTGGATGAACCAGCGCGCCATCACCTATCGCAAGCTCAACGACATTCCGGCCTCGTGGGGCACTGCGGTCAACGTGCAGGCGATGGTCTTCGGCAACATGGGCGAGACCTCGGCCACCGGCGTCGCCTTCACGCGCAATCCCTCGACCGGCGAGCACGAATTGTATGGCGAGTTCCTCGTCAACGCGCAGGGCGAGGACGTGGTGGCGGGCATTCGCACGCCGCAGAACATCACCGAACGCGCCCGCATCGGCGCGCATTCCGACAAGCCGTCGATGGAGACGGTGATGCCGGAGGTCTATCACGAGTTCGTCCGCGTCACGCAGCTGCTCGAAAAGCACTATCGCGACATGCAGGATCTCGAATTCACCGTCGAGCGCGGCAAGCTGTGGATGCTGCAGACGCGCGGCGGCAAGCGCACCGCAAAGGCGGCCCTGCGCATCGCCGTCGAAATGGCGGACGAAGGCCTGATCACGCAGGAAGAGGCGATCACGCGCGTCGATCCGGCGGCGCTCGACCAGCTGCTGCACCCCACCATCGATCCGAAGGCGGAGCGCAAGATCATCGCCACCGGCCTGCCGGCCTCGCCCGGCGCCGCCTGCGGCGAAATCGTCTTCACGTCGGATGAGGCCGAGGCGCTGAAGGCCGCCGGCAAGAGCGTCATTCTGGTGCGCGTCGAGACGAGCCCGGAAGACATTCACGGCATGCACGCCTCGTCGGGCATCCTGACGACGCGCGGCGGCATGACCTCGCATGCGGCGGTCGTCGCGCGCGGCATGGGCAAGCCCTGCGTCTCGGGCGCCGGCACGATCCGCGTCGATTACGCGGCGCAGACGCTGACATCGGCGGGACGCACGCTGAAGAAGGGCGACCTGATCACCGTCGACGGCTCCACCGGCCAGGTGCTCGAAGGCGCGGTCGACATGCTGCAGCCCGAACTGTCGGGCGAATTCGCCACTCTGATGGGCTGGGCCGACAAGGTGCGCCGCATGAAGGTGCGCACCAATGCGGAAACGCCGGCCGACGCCCGCGTCGCGCGCGCCTTCGGCGCTGACGGCATCGGCCTCTGCCGCACCGAGCACATGTTCTTCGACGGCGACCGCATTCTGGCCGTGCGCGAGATGATCCTCGCGGACGACGAGAAGGGCCGCCGTGTCGCGCTTGCGAAGCTGCTGCCGATGCAGCGGCAGGATTTCGCCGAGCTGTTCGAGATCATGCAGGGCCTGCCCGTCACGATCCGCCTGCTCGATCCGCCGCTGCATGAATTCCTGCCGCATACGGATTCGGAAATTGCGGAAGTCGCCGCGGCCATGAACACCGATCCGGGCAAATTGAAGCGCCGTGCGGCGGAGCTGCACGAGTTCAATCCGATGCTCGGCTTCCGCGGCGTGCGCATCGCCATCGCCTATCCGGAAATCGCCGAAATGCAGGCGCGCGCCATCTTCGAGGGCGCCGTGCAGGCGGGCAAGAAGACCGGCCAGCCGGTGACGGCCGAAATCATGGTGCCGCTCGTCATGACCCGCGCCGAACTCGACCTCACCAAGGCGCGCATCGTCGCCATGGCCGAAGAGGTCGCGAAGGAAACCGGCGTCACCGTGCCCTATCAGGTCGGCACAATGATCGAACTCCCGCGCGCGGCTCTGCTCGCCGGCGAGATCGCCAAGAGCGCGGAGTTCTTCTCGTTCGGCACGAACGATCTCACGCAGACGGCGCTCGGCATTTCGCGTGACGACGCGGCGTCATTTCTTGGGCCTTACACGGCCAAGGGCATCCTGCCGTCAGATCCCTTCGTGACGCTCGATCAGGAAGGCGTCGGCGAACTCGTTCGCATCGCCGCCGAACGCGGCCGCGCGACGCGGCCCGACATCAAGCTCGGCATCTGCGGCGAGCATGGCGGCGATCCGGCGTCCATCGCCTTCTGCGAAACGACGGGCCTCGATTA
>JAQGKM010000325.1 GCA_028290125.1 Hyphomicrobiales bacterium
AGAACCTCCGTCAGGAAGAACAGTCGCGTGACCGGCTCGAAATCCTTCTCGACGTCATAGGGTAGCTTGTCGAACAGATAGGGATTGAACGACATCGTGTTGTGATAGACGGCGCAGATCGTGTAGCCGTCCGCGTCAGCGCGCGCGCAGGCTTGCGCGCCGATGATGCCGCTGGCGCCGGGCCGGTTCTCGATGACGAGGTTCTGCCCGAAGCGCGGATTGATCTTGTCCGCGGCCGCGCGAAGAATCACATCGGTGACGCTGCCCGGCGCGATCGGCACGATGATGCGCACCGGCTTCGTCGGATAGGTTTGCGCGGAAACGCCTGCGGCGTAACCGAGCCCGAGCAGCGCGCCGAGCGCGCAAGCCAAAACACGCATGCATTTCCTCCCGTTTTCTCTATTCGTGTTCTTATGCGTTGGCTGCTGGGCCGCTTACGCAGTCCAAGCGTCTTCCAGAAAGGCGTGGATCAGCGTGAAGCTGAGGCGCGCGGCGCGCGGATCATATTGCGCAACGCCCGGCACCGTCGGCCCGTCTTCGGCGAAGGAATGCAAGACGTGGCCAAAGCACAGCATTGTCCAGTCGACGCCCGCGGCGTTCATTTCCGCCTCGAAGGAATCACGATGCGCCTTGGGCGCCACCGGATCGGAGCCGCCATGGGCGACGAGGATCTTTGCCTTGAGCGCCCCGGTCGCGGCCGGCCCCTGCGTGACGAGATCGCCATGCAGCGACACGATGGCCTGCGCCTGCGTGCCCGCGCGCGCGAGTTCGAGCGCATTGCCGCCGCCGAAGCAGAAACCCAACGCCGCCGTGCGGCGCCCGTCGCCAAGGCCACGCGCTTGGGCGCTGGCCAGCATCGTCTCGTAGGCCGCCGCGATGCGCGCGCGGCGCTCGGCCCAGTCTGCGCGCAAGGCGTCTGCCAGCGGCGCTGCCTCCTGCGGACCCGAGGCTGTCTTGCCCGCGCCGAACATGTCGGCGACGAAGACGTGATAGCGCCCGGCCGCGATCTCCTGCGCCTGCGCGATCGCAGCGTCCGTCACGCCGAGCCAGTTTGGCGAGACGAGCACGAGCGGCGCATCGGCGGGCGCGCCCTCGCCGCGCACCAGCGCGCCGATCGCCTCGACCGAGCCTGCGGAATAGTTGATGCGTTCAACTGACATCTGGTTTTCTCTCTTCAGGACAGGCGGATCTCGCCGATAATCCCGGCGTCGAAACCGCCGAAGAACAGGCGTCCGCTCGAATGGGACATGATGCAGCGCGGGCCGCTGCCGGGCACGGGGATATCGTATTCGCCCAGCACTTCGCCCGTCGTCGTCATGTGGCCGATGCGGTTGGTGAAATTCTCGGTGAACCAGAGCTCGCCATTGGCCGCGACCGTCACGCCGCGCAGCGAGGCGTCGGGCGTCGGCACGCGATGCTCGGTGATGGCGCCGTCGCGGTCGATGCGGCCGAGCGCATTGGAACTCGTCTCGACGAACCAGAGCGATCCGTCAGGATGGGCCGCAATGGCGCGCGGCTGGCTGTTGTGCGTCGGGATCTGGTACTCGCGGACCCGGCCGTCCATGGAGATGCGCCCAATGCGCCCGCCCCCGGCCTCCGAAAACCACAAGTCGCCCTGACGCTCGACCATGGCGAGCGGACGGCTACCGGGCGTGATCCCTTCCGAGTATTCCGTAATGCGGCCCGCGGCGTCGATGCGACCGACCATGTCGGCGTCGGTCTCGGCGAACCAGATCGCGCCGTCGGGCCCGAGCGCGATGGCGTCGGGGCCGGCGTTGGGCGTCGGCACGGCGAAGTCGTCGATGAGGCCGTCGAGCGTGATGCGGCCGATGCGGTTCGCCTTCTTCTGCGTGAACCACAGGCAGCCGTCGGCGCCCGCGATAATGCCGATCGGGCTGCTTGCGGGATCGGCGAGCGCGAATTCATCCATGTGGCCGGTCTGCGGATCAAGGCGACCGATCTTTCCAGCGCCGCTTTGGCAGAACCAGATCGCCCCGTCCGGGCCCTCTGTGAGGATATAGGGTCCGCTGCCCGGCGTTGGAATGCGATGCGCCGTAAAACCAGCCAGAGCCTTCGAATTGCTCATGCGTCTTCCACCCATCGACAATTTTTTAAAAGGCTATGGGCCGTCCGGAAGAGGGTCAAGCTTTTATCGATAAAGTTTCATTGTTTACCCGATTATCGACAAGCTGCGCTTGGCAGCGATCCCGGTTTTTGGCAAGACGGGAGCAGCATGGAGGACGGTTTGAGCGACACGCAGGGCAACGCCACGCTGGCGTCGACGATTTTTGCGACCTTGCGGGACGAGATTCTCTCCGGCGCGCTTCGCCCGGACACGAAGATCAATCTGCGCGGGCTGTGCGAGCGATTCGGCGTCGCCTTCAGCCCCGTGCGCGAGGCGCTCAACCGGCTCTCGAGCCAGAACCTCGTCCGGCAGACCGACCGGCGCGGCTTCAAGGTGTCGCCCGTGAGCCTCGACGAACTCTCCGACATCACCCGCGCGCGCTGCCTGGTGAACGAGGCGGCGCTGCGCACCTCCATCGCCGAGGGCGGAGGCGCGTGGGAGGAAGAGATCGTGCTCGCCTTCCACCGCCTGATGCGCACGCCGCGCGATGACGCCAGCCCGGGCGATTCTCACTGGACGCTGGCGCACAGGCGCTTCCACCAGAGCCTGCTCGGCGCCTGCGGCTCGGACTGGCTGCTCGCCTATTGCGATCATCTGTTCGATGCAGCGGAGCGCTATCGGCTGATCGGACTTTCGGCGGGGGGTAATTGGGGCGACGCGGATGAGGAGCATCGCGCCATCATGCAGGCCGCCATCGACCGCCGAGCGGACGAGGCCGTGCGCCTGCTCTGCGCGCATTTCGAAAAGACGAAGGCGCAGCTCAGATTGCTGCTCGCGCGCGACGACTAACGATCGATGAAGAGAGAAGAAGTGGTGGGGGAAGCAGGACTCGAACCTGCGAAGGCTTAGCCAGCGGATTTACAGTCCGCCCCCTTTGCCGCTCGGGACATTCCCCCATCGAGGAGCGAGCTCCCCGACGAAAAAGCCCCGTGTCGCCACGGGGCAAATCCGTGAGCGCGCTTATGCTGGGAGCGCGGCGCAGTGTCAACCCAAAAAGGCTCGGACGCGACCGTTCGCTCTTTCAGATCACATGCATGGGACGCGGCAGGATGGCGGGCTTGTCGCCGCGGATGAGCGACTGCACGGCATCGATGGCGCCCAGAAGATCGCGCTGGCTGAAGGGTTTGTGCAGGCATGCGAGCGCCAGGCCGCGGGCCTTGTCGCCGGGACAATTGCCTGTCGCGAACATGCAGGCGACGCCGCGCTGGCTGAGTTCGCGCGCGACATCGAGGCCTGTCCGGCGTCCGATCAGCTGAATGTCGAGAAGCGCGAGATCGGGCTTTTCGGCGCCCGCCAGCGCCAACGCGCTGTCGTAATCGTCGGCGATGCCGAGCACGCTGTGTCCGCCCTCGACCAGCATGTCCTCGATCATGGTCGCGACCAGGAATTCGTCCTCGACCACGATCACCCTCAGCCCGCCTCTGGTCATTCCGTCGCCTCATTCAGAATGATCTCGAAACGCGCGCCTGCCTCGCCGGCGTTCGTTTCGATCTGTCCGCGGATCTGCCGCACGAGACCCGTGACAATGCGAAATCCGACGCCGGATGTACCGGGCTGTCCGAAATTCGCCGGCAGGCCTGCGCCGTCATCCGCCACGGCGACGAGAATGCGGCCCTCGCCGATCCGCCTGACCTCCAGGCTGATCTCGCCATGCGAGCGATCGCCGCCATGTTTGACGGCATTGGTGAGCAGTTCGCCGACGATCAAGGCGAGCGGCGTCGTGCGATCGACGCCGATCACGATTCCCTCCTCGCAGGAACTGGTGAAACGGTAGCGCGCGCCGCCCAGCGCGTGCGTCATGTCGGCGGCGATCTCGCGCAGGAACGATCCCAGGTCGAGCCGGTCATGGCGGCCCGATTCGTAGAGACGCTGATGCACGCTCGCGATCACGTCGATGCGGGCGCGCAGATCTTCCAGCCCCTGCTTCAGCGCGGTGTCGGGCGTCTGCCGCACCTGCAGGGACAGCAGGCTCGTGACCACGGCGAGCGAATTCTTGACGCGGTGATTGACCTCGTAGAGCAGCGCATCCTTGGCGACGGTCGTCAGCCGCAGGTCACGGGAGGCGGCTGCAAGGCGTTCGCCGACACGATCGATCTCCGTCACCGTCGTGCGCACCGGCGCCACCGTGGCCCCCTGCCCGACCGCGCTCGCCGCGCTTTCAAGGCTCGCCAACGCGCTGACGATGCGGCGCGACAGGACAAAGCCGCCGACGACCGCCACCAAAGCGGTCGCCAGAGCGAGACCCGCAAGTTGCAGGATCAACCAGCGCGTGGGCGCATCGACCGCCTCGACGGGATAGCCATGCGAGACGATCCAGCCCGTCGATTTCATGCGCGTGAAAGACATCAGTGCGACGTCGCCATCGAGATTGGCTTGCCGCAACTGGCCTTCCGACGCTGTCCCGATTTGCGCGATCAAATCCGACAGGAACGTGCCGACGAGCCGCTCATGCCCGACGCTGCGCGCGATGAGCCGGCCCTTGCGGTCAATCACGCTCGCCGTCGAGCCGGAACTGAGTGCCGACTTCAGGAGAACATCGCGGACGCGGACCGGATCGATGCTGAAATTGAGCACGTGCGTCACAGCCTGCGTGGTCTCATCGACGACCGGCACCGCAACGGAGAACAATTGGTCCTGCGAAAGCGAGCCGGTGAACAGGTCGGTGACGACGGGCCGCCGGCTGTCGATCACCGACTGGTACGACACCGCCATTCTGGGCAAGGGCGAGCCTGGGGCCGCACGGGTGTTGACGATCTGCTGTCCCGAGGGATCGCTCAGGACGATCGGCACGCCGCTGGCGTTCGCGACCCGCGATGCGAGCCGTGTGAATTCGAAGAAGTCGCCGATCGACAGGCGTGTCGAGAAGGACAGCGTCTGCAGGACCGCCGTCAACGAGGAAATGTCGCGATCGAGCGTATCCGCGATGTCGCGAGCATTTTCGATGCCGGCGCGCTCGAACTGATGACGCGTGGATTGGGCGTAATGCGTCAGAAGGACGGCCACGAACGCATAGGCCGGCAGGATGATCGCGCCGCAAAGCGCCGCCAACCGCAAGACCAGCGGACGCGCACGGCGTGACGGCCTGGGCTTGCTTTCGACAGCCGGCCCGGACACTGCCGCTGCTGCATCGACCATGAACGATTCCATGCGGTCCTTGTTCGCAGCCGCTGCGGAGACAAGCGTCAACCAAAGCGTAGATGACATGGAATTACACGCTTTCGCGACAGGTATTTGTTATTTGCGTACATAACTTTCGCCTAAGGCCGTGTCGTGCGTCGCTCGCCCCCGGCCCCCTGCGTTTGCCTCGGGAGCGACAGCGTGAGAAAGAGTGGGCATGAGCAGAAAACGCCCCGACGTCTCGCGCGACGCCCGCCCGCCCGCCAAACCGACCGCCAGCCGTCCGGCCGGCCCGCGTTCCGCAGCCACGGACCCGCGGCCTTCGCGCGACGCCATGCCGTGGAAACCCGAGCGACAGGGCGAACGCCAGGCCGGCGACAGCAAGAGCGCCTCGCGCTCGCGCGGCCACAAGCGTCCGCCGGCGACTGCGGCCGATGTTGCGCTTCTCTACGGCTTCCATGCCGTGCGCGAAGCCCTGCGCTCAAAGCACCGGCAAATCCTGCGCGTCGTCGCGACGGAAGCGGCCGCCGAAAAGCTCGGTCCGGAACTCGCCGCGCGCCAGATCACGCCGCAGATCATTTCGAGCGACGCCATCGGCCAGCGCCTGCCCGCGGATTCGGTCCATCAGGGCGTGCTGATGGAAGCCCGCCACCTGCCCGAGCTCGATCTCGGCGACCTGCCCGACGACGGCGTCATCCTGGTGCTCGACCAGGTCACCGACCCGCATAATGTCGGCGCGATCCTGCGCACGGCCGCAGCCTTCAACCTCGACGGCATCGTCACCACGGAGCGCCATTCGCCCGCCATTTCCGGCGTGCTGGCCAAGGCGGCGTCGGGCGGGCTCGAGCATGTGCCGATCGTCACGGTGGTCAATCTCGCCCGCGCGCTGGAGACGCTCGGCAAGCGCGGCTATCTGCGCGTCGGGCTCGACTCCGAGGGGCCACGCTCGCTTGAGGACGAGACCCTGACGAAGCCGCTCGCGCTGGTTCTGGGCGCCGAGGGCAAGGGCCTGCGCCGCCTGTCGCGCGAGAACTGCGACGTGCTAGCGCGCATCGACATGCCGGGCGCCATCAAGAGCCTCAATGTCTCGAACGCCTGCGCGGTGGCCCTGACGATCGTGCGACTCAAGCTGCGCTGAGACGTCCGACTGATTCTTAAGACGTAGATTTTCCACGACGCGCTGCGGGCCTAGACGAAGGTTTCATGTGGGCGACGACGCCGCAGCGTCGCGCCGCGCGGGCCTTCGCACATGCGAGATGCCTCCGGTTACGTCACGTCCGGTTTCAAAAAAGTAGTTGCGACAGAGGCATATCGGCTCGGACGCCGGGGTTGCGTGCGCCCTGTCCGGCGCCGTTGCGGCGCTGGGTAATGCGCCGTCACGAAAGTCTTATACCTTTTAATACGTTCCCTGAGCGCGCCCCGCAGAACATAGCATTGGGCAGCCGCCTGAAGAGGGGCAATCCCGCCAAGCAAGACGGGACGCAATTCGCCGAAGCGCGCTGGGGGCCAACCGCGGCGCGTGACACAACAGGAAACCCGAGGGTTCAACATGAGCATCGCAACCGCGACCGCGCCGCATGAGGCCGCACGGCCCATGACGGCGGAAGAGCGGAAGGTCATTCTGGCCTCCTCTCTCGGCACCGTCTTTGAATGGTACGACTTCTATCTCGCCGGCTCGCTGGCCGCGAACATCTCCGCCGCCTTCTTCTCGGGCGTGAACCCGACCGCGGCTTTCATTTTCGTGCTGCTCGGCTTCGCCGCCGGCTTCGCGGTCCGTCCGTTCGGCGCGCTGTTCTTCGGACGCCTCGGCGACCTGATCGGCCGCAAGTACACCTTCCTCGTCACCATGATGGTGATGGGCATCTCGACCTTCGTGGTCGGCATTATGCCGGGCTACGCCTCCATCGGCATTGCGGCGCCGATCGGCTTCATCGCCTGCCGCCTCCTGCAGGGCCTTGCGCTCGGTGGTGAATACGGCGGCGCGGCGACCTACGTCGCCGAACATTCTCCGCAGAACCGCCGCGGCTTCTACACCGCCTGGATCCAGACGACGGCCACCGTCGGCCTGTTCCTGTCGCTGCTCGTCATCCTGACGCTGCGCCTGAACATGACCGCGCAGGACTTCGCCGACTGGGGCTGGCGCATTCCCTTCCTCGTCTCGATCCTGCTGCTGTTCGTCTCGATCTGGATCCGTCTCCAGCTCGCCGAATCGCCGGCCTTCACGAAGATGAAGGAAGAGGGCACCGTCTCGAAGGCGCCGCTCACCGAAGCGTTCGGCAAGTGGTCCAACCTGAAGATCGCGATCATCGCGCTGTTCGGCGGCACCGCCGGCCAGGCCGTCGTCTGGTACACGGGCCAGTTCTACGCGCTGTTCTTCCTCACCCAGACGCTGAAGATCGACGGAACGACCGCCAATCTTCTGATCGCCTTCTCGCTGCTGCTCGGCACGCCGTTCTTCATCTTCTTCGGCTCGCTGTCGGACAAGATCGGTCGCAAGCCGATCATCCTGGCCGGCTGCCTGATCGCCGCCTTGACGTACTTCCCGATCTTCGGGCAGATCGCCAAGATCGGCAATCCGACGCTGATGAATGCACACGACAAGGTGAAGGTCACGCTGATCGCCGACCCTGCCACTTGTGGCAACGTGTTCGACCCGATCAACATCCGCACCTTCACGGCGCCTTGCGACGTGGCGCGCCGGGCGCTCGCCACCGCCGCGATCAAGTATGAGTTCTCGCCGGGAGCCGCCGGCTCCACCGCGAAGGCCATGGTTGGCGCGGACGAAGTGCCCTACAACGCCGACTTCGCCAAGAACCTGACGGCGGCGTCGATCAAGGCCGGTTACCCGGCCGTGGGCGATGCGCAGATCCTCAAGCAGCCGACGGTTGGCGGCGTGCTCTCGGACTCGCGTTCGCTGCAGATGATCGGCCTTCTCTTCATCCTCGTGATCTACGTCACGATGGTGTACGGCCCGATCGCCGCCCTGCTCGTCGAGCTCTTCCCGACGCGCATTCGCTACACCGGCATGTCCCTGCCCTACCATCTCGGCAACGGCTGGTTCGGCGGCTTCCTGCCCCCGACCGCCTTTGCCATCGTGGCGGCGACGGGCGATATCTTCGCCGGCCTCTGGTACCCGATCGTGGTCGCGTTGATGACCTTCGTCATCGGCCTGATCTTCCTGCCCGAGACCCGCACGCGCGACATCTACGCGGGCGACTGATCCCTGCAGGATCGACAAACAGAAAGGCCCCGCGCGAGCGGGGCCTTTTTTAGTTGGCGCGAGAGCGCGCGGCTCAGTCGCAGAAGCGCTCGCGTTCCTCGACCCAGCGATAGCCGTTCCAGTGGCGGCGCACTTCGGTCGTGCAGCGCTCGACATAGACCGGCGGCGGCGGCACGTAGACGCGCTCCTCTTCGACATAGATGCGGCGCATGGGCGGCGGCGGCGGCGCGGGATTGGCCATCGCGCCGGCGGCCAGCGCGCCGAGCGCAACGCCGCCCAGAATACCGGCGGCG
>JAQGKM010000352.1 GCA_028290125.1 Hyphomicrobiales bacterium
CCGTCCTGTCGGGTCCGGCCGGCGGCGTCGTCGCCATGGCGGAAACCGCGCGGCTCGCCGGCTTGAAGAAGGTCATCGGCTTCGACATGGGCGGCACGTCGACCGACGTTTCGCATTTTGCGGGCGAGGTGGAGCGCTCGCCCGAAACCGACATCGCGGGCGTGCGCCTGCGCGCGCCGTCGCTGCAGATCGACACGGTGGCGACGGGCGGCGGCTCCCTTCTCGCCATCGACTCCGGGCGCTTCCGCGTCGGGCCCGAGTCGGCTGGCGCTTCGCCCGGTCCCGCCTGCTATCGCGGCGGGGGACCGCTTGCCATCACGGACGCCAATGTGATGGCGGGCAAACTGCTGCCGGAGTTTTTTCCGGCGATCTTCGGCGAGGCTCAGGACCGACGGCTCGATGCTGAATGCGTCCGCGAAAAATTCTCCGCACTGGCGCAAGACAGCGGGCTTTCGCGCACCCCGGAGGATATCGCCGACGAATTCATTTCCGTTGCGGTCGCCCAGATGGCAGAGGCGATCAGGGCCGTCTCGGTGTCGCGCGGCCAGGACGTCACGCAATATGCGTTGAACTGTTTCGGCGGCGCAGGCGGCCAGCATGCATGCCTCGTGGCCGATGCGCTCGGCATGCGGCGCGTGCTCATTCATCCGTTGTCGTCCGTGCTCTCCGCCTATGGCATGGGGCTCGCGGACCCGCGCGTGCTGCATCGGGAGAGCCTCGAAACGCGGCTCGACGCACGCGGGTTGAAGCAATTGCGCGCGGTGGCGCGGCGGCTTCGCGCACGCGGCGAAGCCGACATGCGACATCTCGGCGTCGCCACGAAGGGGCTGACGATCCGTTTCAGCCTGCGCCTGAAAACGGCTGGCACCGACATGGCGCTCGATCTGCCGGTGAAACTGGACGGCGCCGAGAAGATCGTGGTGGCGCGGTTGAAGGCGGCGTTCCATGCCCTGCATGCCGCGCGCTTCGGCTTTGTCGATCGTGCGGCGCCGTTGGTGATCGACGCGCTGTCGGTCGAGGTCGTGTCGTTGACGTTGCGCGCCAAGGAGCCGGCGTCCCGACGCAAGCCCGGCGCGGCCGTGAAGCCCTTGCGCAAGACGCGTTTCTTCTCGCAGGGCGCGTGGCAGGACGCCCGGATCTACCTGCGCGACAGCCTCAAGCCTGGCGCCAAGGTCAAGGCGCCGGCCCTGATCATCGAACCGCACCAGACCATCGTGGTGGAGACCGGTTGGCGCGCCGAGGTCACGCCGCGCAACCATGTGCTGCTGACGCGCGCGAAGGCGCTGCCGCGCAAGGTGTCGGGCGCGAAGACGGATTCTGTCCTGCTGGAGATTTTCAACGCGCGCTTCGTGTCCATCGCCCGGCAGATGGGCATGACATTGCAGACCGCCGCATCGTCCGTGAACATCAAAGAGCGGCAGGACTTTTCCTGCGCGATCTTCAACGCGCGCGGACAGCTTGTCGCCACCGGGCCGCATATGCCGGCGCATCTCGGGTCGATGGATCGTTCGGTCGTGTCGATCATCCGCGCAAACCGGGGCAAGATCCGGCCCGGCGACGTGTTCGCGCTGAATGCGCCCTACAATGGAGGCACGAGTCTACCCGAGGTGACGGTCTGCACGCCGATGTTCGAACGCGGCGCCGCCGGCAAGATCCTGTTCTGGGTCGCCTCGCGCGGGCGCCATGCCGACATCGGCGGCATTGCGCCGGGTTCGATGTCGCCGCGCGCGACGCATATCGAGGAAGAGGGCGTCTCCATCGACAATCTCCGCATCGTCGCGGGCGGGCGCTTCCAGGAGCGCGCCGTGCTGGAGGCGCTGATGACGGCCCGTTATCCGGCGCGCAATCCGGCGCAGAATCTCGCTGACCTGCAGGCGCAGATCGCCGCCAACGCCAGCGGTATTCTGGAATTGCGCAAGATGATCGCCGAACATGGTTCGCCGGTCGTCAACGCCTATGCGGGCCATGCGCAAGATTATGCAGCCGCACGCATGAAGGATCTTTTCGACAGGCTGCAGGACGCCCAGGCCGAGATCGCCATGGATGATGGCGCGATCATCCGTGTCGCGATCACGATCGACGCCGAGTTGCGGCGCGCCCGCGTCGATTTCACCGGCACGAGCGCGCAGCGGCCGGACAATTTCAATGCGCCCGAAGCGGTGACACGCGCCGCAGTGCTGTACGTCTTTCGCGTGCTCGCCGGCGGCGACATGCCGACGAACGCAGGCTGTCTGCGGCCCATCGACGTGATCATTCCCGAGGGCTCGATGCTGTCGCCCATCTATCCGGCGGCGGTGGCGGCGGGGAGCGTCGAGATCAGCCAGGCGGTGTGCGACGTGCTGTTTGCCGCACTGGGAGGCCTCGGCTCGGCGCAGGGCACGGAGAACACCCTGACGTTCGGCGATATCAGATACCAATATGTCGAGACGATCGGTTCAGGCGCGCCGGCGGGCGAAGGTTTCGACGGCGCTGCGGCCGTCCAGACTCACATGACCAATGCGCGCCTGACCGATCCGGAAATCCTCGAAATGCGTTTTCCCGTTGTCGTGCAGGACTGTCGCATCATGCGTGGTTCGGGCGGGAAAGGGCGCTGGAACGCAGGCGACGGCGTCAGCCGCACGATCCGGTTCCTCGACGACATGCAACTCGGCATTGTGTCGGGACATCGCGTCATTCCGCCGGCGGGAACGCAGGGCGGTGCGCCGGGGCGGCTCGGGCGCAATCTCATCCGGCGAGCCGACGGCCATATCGAAACGCTGCGAGGCTGCGACCAGACGCAGGTTCGCTCCGGCGACAGCATCACCATCGAGACGCCGACGGGCGGCGGTTTCGGCAAGCCCGACTAGCGGCGATTGAGCGGCGCGAACGGCAGGATGCCCTCGCGCGCCATCAGATCGTCGAGCGAGGTCATCGGCGCGAGTCGGCCTGGCGGCGCGACGATGGGCTGCGGCGCCAGCGGGGAATAGGGGCCCGGGTGGTTCTGCGCGACGCGGGTGCGCGGCAGGTTCGGCGCCGGAGGCAGGCCGATCTCGATGGGCGAGCGTCCCGGAAAACCGGCGCTGGCGGTCGCCATCGGCGCGCCGCCCTTGCGCGGCGCCTGCGCCATGTCGAGTTCTTCCTCGAGATCGGGCGGATCCGGCAAATCGTCCTTCATGTGCGGGCGGTTCAGGAGACCGGGTGCAGGCGTCGGCTTGCAATAGCGGCGCGGGCCGCTCGACGTCGCGCCGTGGGCTGCGAGATCGACATGCATGTGATTGTAGTGGAAGCGGTCGGAGCCTGGCGCGAGCACGGTGGTGAAGATCCCGCAGGCGCCCGCCTGCACCTCGCGCAGGAAGGCCTTGTCCTGTTCGCCGCCGCGCGTCCAGTCGCGCACGAAGGTGATCTCGCGTCCGTCGAGCAGCACGAAGCCGCCGATGTCGATGGCGTTGCCGAAACCATGTTCGGAGAGACGCACGCCCTGATTGTTCATCGAGCGGCAGGTGTAGGAGCCCATGCTCTTCACTTCCGTCACGGGCTGGCCGAAGCGGGCCTTCGCGGCGGGCTGGACGACGTTGGTCACCCATTCGTCGAGCGCGGCGGTCATCGGGCAGCCGATGGTCTGCGTGGCGACCAGCGCCACCGTGCCGCCGGCGAGCGCCGAAACCTTCAACGGCATGGTGAGGCCGCAAATGCCCGGCCCGTCGATCTCGCGCGCGGGCTGCACATAGGCCGAAACCTGGACCTTCTTTTCGGCGAAACAGGCCTTTTCCGCCTGCGCGCGCCAAGCCGGCCTCTGCGGGCGCTGGAACACCGAACAGCCGGAGAGGGAAAGGGTGGCGACCGCCAGGATCGCAAGAGGCAAAACGCTACGCGCCATTCCGTAGAAATGCGCAGGTAATGCTTAATGCAGGTTAAATTTATCAGCATCGTCACTGCTGACCAGTTTCAAAATTTCCAGCGATGCGTGGTATTCCCCTCCCCCTTGCGGGGAGGGGTTAGGGGTGGGGGTCGTGAGGCGCTCACAGAACGCCTGAAACTTGCTCTCGGACCTCGGAAACACGCGTCGACCCCCACCCCGCTCGGGCATTCGCCCGAGTCGCCCTCCCCGCAAGGGGGAGGGGAAAGGCATGCGTCTAACGTGAACATCCGCTCAGCGAATTGTTGAGCCTGCGAAGTGACGAACGAGGCGGGGGCTGATGCCCCCGCCTTGCTGCAATTAAGCGTTGGTCTGGCCGCTGTTGCCGCCGCGATCGCGCATGAAGCGATCGAACTCCTCGCGGTCCTTGGCCTGACGCAGGTTGCGCAGGAAGTCCGCGAATTCACGTTCTGCCGCCTCGAGCTTGCGATGCTCTTCCTCGAGCCGCTTGAGCTCCGCGGTGCGCCAGTCATCGAAGGCGCTGTTGCCGGTGCCCGAGCCGCCGCCGAAGCCGAAGCCGCGAAAGCCGGCATTCTCACGCCGCCACGCGCCGCCGCCGAACGCCTGCCCGAAGGAGCCGCAGCGGTTCTCGGCATACGACCAGCCCTGTCGAGCGGCCGACGCCATCGAACCCTGATAGCCGGTCTGGCGCTGCCAGATCTTGAAAC